>JBJMLW010000324.1:0-2139 GCA_045805105.1 Flavisolibacter sp.
AAAACAAAAAGAGGTGCCCAGAAAACAGAATCGCGGAAATACGGGAGAACGGCATCGAAAAAAGGATTCGTCCACTGGCTGTTCAGCTTGATAAAAAGATGCTGATCCCATTCTATTACCCTGTTCCACAGTGAAATGGATAACGCCATTGTGAACATGAAGCAAAAGTAAGCGAGAAACGAGGCCGATTTACCGAATTATTTAACCAACCTGCCTTAAAAAGACGTTTTTTTGTAATCCGGTTTTCTAGTAAGCCTCGTCTACATGCTCTTAAACTTTCGATTGCCTAAAACTTTGCTATGGGTGTTCAACCTGATGGTGATCTTCATCCTGATGTTCACCACCTTCAGGCTCCTGACCCTTTTGGCATTCCGGCCGGAAGAAGAAGCATTAAGCGATCTCATCCCTTCTTTTTTTCTTGGACTTCGTTTTGACCTCCGCTGGATCAGTATTATACTCATTCCGATAATTGTGGCCAGCCTGATACCCGATTTTTCACCATTTTTTTCTCAGCGAAACAGAAAGGTCTGGACCTGGTACCTCGCCATCATGACTTTCCTTGTGATTTTTTTCTTTGCCGCCGACTTCGGTTGCTTTTCTTATAATAAAACCAGGTTGAACGCGAGTGCGCTGAATTTTGTAGAGGATACCCGCATTTCGGCAGCAATGCTATGGCAGTCGTACCCCATTGTATGGATGATCATGGGTCTGATCATGTGTGTTGTGTTGCTGCGGATGATGTTTCGCAAGCTTCATGTAAAAGTTGTCAACAGAACGGATGGCAAGGGAATTCCTTACCAGCGCAAATGGTTTGTTCTTGCATTGTTCTTTTTTGCATTAATGATCTATGGTAACATTGGATTGCAACCATTGAGATGGACATCCGCATTTGGATACAACGACAGCTTCAAATCATACCTGGCTCTTAACCCGTTACAGAATTTTTTTACTACGCTCAAATTCCGCAAGCCCCAGTACAGTGAAGCAAAGGCCCGTGAATATTTTCCGGTGATGCAGGGATGGATGGGACTTGACAATAATAAGTTTTCATACAAACGAGAGCTTGCACCATCTGCAGACGCCATTACAACAAAGCCGAATGTTGTGCTTGTTCTTTGCGAATCGTTCAGCATGTACAAAAGCACGATGAGTGGAAACCCGCTGAACACAACACCTTTTTTCAATTCCATGTGCGACAGTGGTATTTTTTTCAATAAATGCTTTACGCCACATTTCTCTACTGCGCGCGGATTATTTGCAACACTATCCGGTATTCCCGATGTACAGCTGTCCAAATTTTCAACACGTAACCCGGAAGCACTCGACCAGCGTACGATCATCAACGACTTTCCCGACCACAATAAATTTTATTTCCTGGGTGGTAGTCCCACGTTCAATAATTTTGAAGGACTCATTAAAAATATTAACGGGATCCAGATGAATGTGGAAGGCAATTTTGATTGCAAGCCCGTGAATGTCTGGGGTATCAGCGACAAAAATCTTTTTCTCGAAGCAAATAAAGTGTTTTCAAAACAGGATAAGCCATTCTTTGCAATTGTACAAACTGCCGACAATCACAGGCCATTCACCATTCCTGCTGAAGATCTTTCAGAATTTAAAAAGATTATCCTGCCAAAGGAGAAACTGGAAAAATATGGTTTTGAATCTGTAGAAGAATTTAATTCGTTCCGGTATGCAGATTTCTGCTTCCAAAAATTTATTGAAGCGGCACGAAAGGAAAAATATTTCAGCAATACCATTTTTGTTTTTGTTGGAGATCATGGTGTTTCAGGCAACGCTAAAAATATTTATTCAAATGTGTGGACCGATCAAAGGCTCACGGATGAACATGTACCGCTTTTATTTTATGCTCCCGGATTATTGAAACCGCAGAAAAGGGAAGAAGTGGTTTCACAGATCGATGTGTTGCCAACCATTGCAGGACTTACAAGTGAAACGTATACAAATACAACTTTAGGAAGAGATGTCCTCCACAACAAGAATGGAAATCATTATGCATTTATCATGTACCATGATGAAGGACAGATCGGCATGGTAACAGACCAGTTTTATTTTACAAGAAACCTGAACTTTCAACAGGAAGAGATCCATTTCCTTGATCCGGCATCAAGACATACG
>JBJMLW010000325.1:0-2963 GCA_045805105.1 Flavisolibacter sp.
GATCTAAAGTCTCGCAGCTGGTAGCTCTTCACTCGCAGCTTCTTTCACTCCATCTCCTTCACCAGGTTCTTCAAATATGCCAAGTGAGAACCAAAACGCCTGTGACATACAGCGCTGCTCACGAAATACTGTAACACCAGGAAACCTGCATACGTGCCAAACCTGATCAAAGGTGAAAGTGAATGCCATTTATCAAGCATCCGGTAATGCTGGAAAAAAGGAACTACTTCAGTCAGCATAATGAAAAACAGCAGGGCGATCCTGACACCTTTCTGATACCACTTCAAACGCGTTTCCACAACACTTATCTGTTCTTCCAGGTTTGACCTAACCATACGATCCATTCCCATTTTACTTACCGTCCGGTAATTGAAATATGAAACAACTATTACAGCCAGACAAAGAGCTACATAACTCCAGAACATAATACTGGTAAGCACCGCATCCACGTTCTGAACATTTGTAAGGATTAAAATAATGGGCATGACCAGCATGAGGCGGATCTGTTTTATAAATTCTCTTTTAAGAGCATTCAAAGGGCCATAACTTTTGTGTTGAATGAGTTCCATAATATCAGTATTTGTTTTTTTTAAATTGGTTTTTTTCCAGGCTTCTTTCAGGTCATCGAGTTCCATATCAAACTTTTTTTGTCAGTTGGCGTAATTTTTCCCTGATCCGGTTCATCTTTACACGTAATGTGCTTTCGCTGATGCCAAGTATCTCTTCCATTTCCTCATATGTACGTTCTTCCATGTACAGCATCACAACAGCTTTTTCAATATCATTCAGCTTTGCAATAGCTTCATACATTTCCCGCAACCTGTCTTCTTCTTCTTTTGAAGATTCATCATCTGCCTTGTGCGGAAGTGAAAAAGGTTCAGTACTTGTAATGAAATCTTTTTTCTTTCTCAATCCGGTAATAGCAGTATTGATGGCCACCCTGTAAAGCCAGGTGCTGAATTTTGCATTACCACGGTATTTTGAATACGATTGCCAGAGCTGGATCACGATATCCTGGAACAGGTCCTGCCTGTCGGCTTCCGAATAGGCATACATACTGCACACCTTATGAATTAATAATTCGTGTTCCCTTATTTTCTCTTCAAATTCTTTTTCCGTTGCCGGGCGTTGCAATGATGGTGGTTTATAATATTAGTCGTACGCTATATGGATTTGTTACAGGAACACGGAAAATATTTGAAAAAATTCCTTTAATTATCATTTTCTTTTATCCGTTTCGATGAACGGATCATCCTTAATGCAGCTTGTGCCATTCCGCTTCCCGGAAATTCCTCCAGCGTTTTTAAGTACATTTTTTCAGCCATTTCGCCATCACCTGACTGACTATAGCAAAAAGCAATATTATTCAATGCCATTTCCCTGTATGAAATACGCGATGAACTTAATAACGTAAGAAATCGGTATTTATCGATCCATTCATGCCGGGTGAAATAGGAATAGCTTTCCTGGAAAAATGGTATTGCTTCTTCAAACGCTCCTTCCTTAACCAGGGCCATTCCTTTTTTATGGTCTTTAGGTATTGCAGACCGCAAAACAAAAGATAAGACCAGGTAGGTTAAGGCACCATAAAGAATCGGATCGTCTCCATCAATTAAATAATAAAATGTAATCAATAGTGCCATTATTGCCAGTTGCGGAATGAATGAAATCCATGCAATCTGTCTTACCGTTGGTGTTTTTGATGTCATAATATTTGAGAAATCCGCTGGTGTTACCTGCTGATTTTATCAGCATTCTCCAATTTAAATTGTATTCAGAATAATTTTTGAAATCCTTCAGCCATTGCTTTCCACCCCATCCAGCTCATCGCTGCTACCACCATCCATCCTGCTGCAAGCATCCATGCCGGGTGTTTGTATCCTTTCATCAATCGCGGTTTTGTTGCAGCAATAAGAATAATTGCCAGGGCTACTGGTAAAATCAAACCATTAACAATCCCTGCCAGTATCAAAACCATTTTTGGTTTACCGATTGAAACAAAAATTGCTGTTGTAATAATTATAAAAAGTGAAATGCAAATCCTTTCATGCTTTTGAAAGGTGGGATGAAAAGTTTTAAAAAATGAAACTGATGTATATGATGCGCCGACAACAGATGAAATAGCAGCGCTCCATAAAACAATTCCGAAAATTTTTAATCCTGCATTGCCTGCTGCTGTTCCAAAAACTGTTGCCGCAGGATTATCACGATCCAGTATTACTCCATGAATAAGCACACCAACTGCCGCAAGAAACAGAATAAATCGCATAACCGTTGAGATCAGGATTCCACTCATTGCACTTCTGTTTACCTGGCTGATGCTTTCCCTTCCTTTAATGCCTGCATCCAGCAACCGATGTGCGCCTGAAAAAGTAATATAACCTCCAACTGTTCCGCCAACTATAGTTACGATAGCCGTTGTACTTATTTTTTCAGGTATTATAGTATGATGCAACGCCTGGAGTAAAGGCGGATGGGCACTGAAAGCAATAATCAGTGTGAGAATAATTTTAACCGTGCCCAGTATTCTGGTAAATCCATCAAGCATCTTTCCAATTTCACGCAGCCAGAAAAGAAGAAGGGCAATTGTGCAGCTGATAACCGCGCCCCATTCAAATGATATTCCCGTTAGAACATTTACCCCGAGACCGCATCCTGCAATGTTTCCTATATTAAAAGCAAAACCACCAAGGATCACAAGCACAGATAAAAAATATCCAAGTCCCGGCATCAGTTCATTGGCAAGATCCTGTGCCCGCATCTCGCTGACAGTAAGGATTCTCCATGTATTTAGCTGTGCACCTATATCAAGCAACACAGAAACAAGTATCACAAAGCCGAAACTTGTAAGAAGTTGTTGAGTGAAAAAGGTTGTCTGTGTAAGGAAACCAGGACCAATAGACGAATTGGCCATCAGGAATGCGGCACCTATTGTTGCCCCGCTGAGCAATGATAGATTACGC
>JBJMLW010000326.1:0-4792 GCA_045805105.1 Flavisolibacter sp.
ATTATCTAATGGTATATCGCGTTTGAGCATATCGTTCCTGTTTGCCATTTCCCATGCTGTATAAAAAACAAGCTGTGCTCTTTTGGCGAGCAGGTTGTAATTGATTTTATCAGGTGTATCTGTAGGCTTGTGATAGTCTGCCCCGAGCATTCCGTCATAATAAAAAATGATCGGCACACCTTTCTTCGCAAAATTGTAATGGTCGCTCCGGTAATAGATGCGGTTACGGTCATTCGGGTCATTGAATTTATAATCGAGCTCCATCTTTGCATATTTTTTATTCACGCCTTCACTGATGCTGCGCAGATCTGAACTGAGCTTGTCATCACCAACAACGTACACATAATTCAATGAATCTCCTTTTTTACGGCTCGAATCTGTTCTGCCGATCATATCAATATTCAAATCCGCTGTTGTTTTATCTAATGGAAAAACGGGATGTGATGAATAATAATCAGATCCCCATAAACCTTTTTCTTCTCCGCTTACAGTCATGAAAACCACGGAACGACGTGGACCTTTCCCTGCAGCTTTGGCTTTAGCAAACGCTTCAGCAATTTCAAGTACACCTACAGTTCCTGATCCATCATCATCTGCACCATAATAGATCACGGAATCACCCCTTTTTCCAAGGTGATCATAGTGTGCCGTTACAAAAAGATACTGGTCTTTCAGGTCTGTGCCGGGAAGCACAGCTATTACATTACTGCTTTGGCTGGTTACAGTGGTTTTCTCGGTTTCCATCAAAATATTTGCATTATACATTTTAATGGATGATGTATTGGATTTGATATTGTCAAAATCGTTTCCTGCTATGGCCCGGGCAACATTTTCGGAAATGCTGTAAATCTGGGGATTTACAAATCTTCGGTAATTGGAAGTAGACTGTTGCCCTTTTCTGAGTAATGGATTGGGCCTTGGATAGGGTCCACCAATCATTAATACACCTGCAATTCCTTTATTGGCAAGTTGCGGGAGAATATTACTACCACCACCGCCGCCACGACCCTGCGGTGCAGTTGCAATTACCATTACAAGCTTTCCTGTAAGATTCATGTTCTTTACGGAATCGGAAGCTCCGGACCCAATAAAAGTGATTTCACTGAACTTTAATGTAGCAGGATAATTTCCGAGGTTCGGGTTAAAATCTTTATCCAACTGAAATGGCTGACCGTTTACTTCAAGTGTTGCATTCGTAAGAGAATCCTGGAAAACATCATAAAACAACTGGTAGCTTCCGTTGTTTCCTGGTTGAAGTCCAAGCGAACGAAACTGGCTTTCAATGTAGGCAGCAGCCCTTTTTTGTCCCGGTGTTGCTGTTTCTCTTCCTTCCATTTCAGGTCCGGCAACAATGTAAAGATGCTTTTTGAGATCATCAGCAGTAATGGTTTTGGCATAAGCATCCGGTTTGGTAGCTTTCTGAGCAAATGTTGATAAGGTGCTGAATACAAATCCAGCAATCAGGATTCTTTTCATATGTGCATTGATTTATTTCGGGATTAATTGGAAGAAATTTTCTGTACACGTTTTTCATGACGGCCACCTGCAAATGCAGTTTTCAAAAATACATTTACCATTTCTTCTGCCATTGGGAGAGAAATGTAGCGGGCAGGCAGACAAATAATATTCGCATTATTATGTTCTCTTGAAAGCCGTGCAATTTCTGTTTGCCAGCAAATGGCAGCCCTTACATTTTTATGTTTGTTGGCCGTTATGGCTACTCCATTGGCGCTACCGCAGATAAGCACTCCGAAACCTGATTTACCTTTATCTACAGCTACAGCTACAGGATGGGCAAAATCAGGATAATCAACTGAATCTTTATTAAATGTGCCGTAATCTTTTACTTCAAACCCCTTGCTCTGCAGCAAATCAACAATCACGGTTTTGTATTCATAACCCGCGTGGTCGGCACCAACCGCAATTGGAATCGTAACATCAAAATGCGCGTTCATAACGGTGTTTTTGTAAAGATAGGAATAGTCAATAGACCATGGACCATAGACAATGGTCTGTTGACCCTGTCAACTCCATTCCTTTTCTTCTTTTGCTCTTCTTTTTTCTTCTTTCCAGGAGAGAAGAATACTGATTTCATAAAGAATAAGAAGGGGTAATGCAACAGCCAGCTGGCTTACCACATCAGGACCCGGGGTGATTACACCTGCCACGATAAAAATGATAACAATGGCATACTTTCTCACTTTACGCAGGTATGACGCACTAACAATACCAATCTTTGAAAGAAAAAAGATTACAAGCGGAAGCTGAAATGCCAGTCCGCTACCTAGTACCAGAGGGAGGATCATATCAATATAACTATTGATCGTCCATATGTTCTCAACGATTTCATCCAGCTGAAAATGGAAAAAGAAATTCAGGGCATAGGGTGTTACAACAAAATAGCCGAAGAGTATGCCGGTAAAAAACAGGAAAGAAACCCAGAAGATTACACCTCTTGTTCTTTGTAATTCCTTTTTTGTAAGAGCAGGCCTGATAAAATTCCAGAACTGGTAAAATACATAGGGAAAGGCAATGATGAGTCCACTGATCAGGATTACCGAAAACCACATACTGAATTGCCCTGCCACTTCCGTGCTTTGCATTCTCATCCTGATACCTGTCATACAAAGTTTGTTTCCCAGGTGCAGTGATGTACCAATTCTGCAGATAACACCATATGTCGGAAAGTCATCATGGGTAGGCCCGAGAAGAACTCTTTTTATGATAAATTGATTATAGATGGCTGCAACCACAGCTCCAACGGCAATGGCAATTACACTTTTAAATAAATGCTTGCGTAAAACATCAAGGTGGTCAATGAACGACATTTCAGATCGTTCGTCACCCTTATTTCTTCGGAAAAAACTCAGCGCCATTGGGTATAAGTGCCGCAAAGATAGGGGAGGAAGAGGTCAGTCCACAGTAGACAGTTCACAGACCACAGTGCACAGCCGACAATTAGAAAGAATAGTACATTAACGAAATCTGCAGTGTACTGCCGACTGTGGTCTGCGAACTATTTCAATACCTTCAGCTTCACCATTTCAATTCTCGTATCAGTTACACTGAGGATGTCAAATTCGTAATCATCGATGATGATTCTTTCTTTTTGCTGGGGAATCGTTTCATGATCATTTATAATATAACCCGATAGCGTTTCAGATTCGTTCCCGGGAAATTCAAGACCATATTTTTTGGAGAGATAGTCCAGTTCCAGGCGGCCTGAAAACATATATTCATCTTCGGCAAGTCTTTTTTCTACAAATTCCTCACTGTCGTACTCGTCATGTATTTCACCGAATATTTCCTCCAGTACATCTTCCATGGTAACAATGCCAGCAGTTCCGCCAAATTCATCAACAACCCATGCGATGCTTTTACGGTCGCGTGTAAAACGGCTGATAAGATCTGTTGCACTCATACTTTCCGGAACTGCAGGAATTGGGATAAGGATTGCCTGAAGGTTCTCTGGTTTCTTGAACATGTCGAGCTGATGAACGTATCCAAGAATATTATCAATATCTTTTTCGTAAACAATGAGTTTGCTGAGCTTCGTATCAATAAATTTTTCAGTCACTTCTTCTAAAGAGCATTTGACCTCTACGCCTACAATTTCTTTTCTTGGTACCAGGCACTGTCTCACTTTCGTATTATGAAAATTCAGTGCATTATCGAATAGGTCAGTATCGAGTTCAGTTGTTTCAGTTTCTCCATCACTCTTCTGATGGAAAAGTGTTTCAAGTGCATTACCACCAAAAACTTCCTTTGTTTCATGGATGCGAACATTAAAAACATACTTGATTACCCAGTCAGATAAATTAATAAATAAGCCAGCTACCGGTTGCAGAAGCTGGAAGAAAATATTAATCAGCCAGACACCTTTGTTGAGAATGTAATTGCTTTTTGCGCGGAAGATGGCACGTGGAATAAACTCGGCAAAGATCAATACAACAAATGTTGCAAGAATGATATCAAGAAGCAGGCGTGCAATATCATTTTTAAGACCTATCCAGTTCCACAACGGTGTTGTAACTAAACTGAACAAAAGAACAAAGCAAACGAGGAATACGGTAAAGCCAATAAGTGTTGTACTGAGGAATAATTGTGGATGATCAATAAATTTCGAAAGCAGGATAGCACTATGACGTCCCTGTTTCTTTTTCAGTTCAATCCCAAACCGGTTAGCACTGTAAAAAGCCATTTCAATTCCGGCAAAAAAACCCATCATCAGAATGGTTACAAAAAACCATACAAGCGTAGTAAGCGCGATCATCGCGGTAAAGATATAAAAAGTGAACACACTAGCTCAGGAAGGATGATACGATATCATATGCCTGCCGTTTGGCCCGCTCCAGGTCATCATTTACAATGATATGGTCAAAAGAATGGCGAAAAGATAATTCATACGATGCTTTACTCACCCGGGCATGAAGAGATTCGGCACTTTCTGTTCCGCGTCCTTCCAACCTTCTCTTCAGCTCATCAACACTCGGTGGTTCAATAAATATGGAGAGTGTTGTTTCAGGAAACTGCTGTTGTACATGGATGGCACCTTTCACGTCAATGTCTAGAACAGGAATTTTTTCCTGTTCCCAAATCCTTTGTAATTCCGACTTTAGCGTACCGTAATATTTTCCTTCATACACCATTTCCCATTCTACAAACTCTTCGTGCTGTATCCTGTTTGTAAATTCCTCAAGGCTGATAAAATAATAATCTGTCCCATTTTTTTCATTTGCCCTGGCCTTCCGTGTTGCCGCAGAAATGGAAAAAGCAAGTCTGTCGGAAAAAC
>JBJMLW010000327.1:0-2955 GCA_045805105.1 Flavisolibacter sp.
ATATGGCACTGCAGTAGCCAAAAAACTTCTTCCTGAGATTTTTCCCGGAGTTCCGGTTAATTATGATACACGCAGTCCCGGAAACTGGGAATCGGTTTCATCCACTTCGTATAACCAGGCTGTCATACTGGTATCTATCGACTTCGATGCTGACCGTGATGAACTTGCAACCATATTAAATTTTGCACGGCAGGGAAATTATGTTTTTATTATAGCAAAATCATTTTCATCTGAAGCACACCAGTTCTTCAACTTTTCATATAATGAACATACAGCCGATGATTTCCTGAACCTGTATGAAGATAGTCTGTCATTAAAGCTGATGCCACCGGTATTTGCTTCATCCCCGACATATATTTATCCTGGCAAAAAATTCTCCAGTACATTTATCGGTCTTGATACCACAAGGGCAACCGTGCTCGGAAGGGATGAAGATAACCGGCCCGATTTCATATCATTTAAAACCGGGAATGGAAGAATCTTCATTCACATTGCTCCACTTGCTTTCAGTAATTATTTCATCCTGCATAAAAAAAATATCCGCTATTACCAGCAGGTGATGTCTGTAATACCATCAACAGTAGAAAGGGTTCTGTGGAATGAATATTATCGTACAAAGGCTTCAAGGAATTCGGAAAACCAGGATGAGCCCAACATGTTCAGGGTACTGATGAACTATCCTGCATTTAAATGGGGTCTTCTCACGGGACTGTTTACGCTTTTCCTGCTTGCATTGCTTGGATCAAGGCGTAAGCAGCAAATGATACCCGTTCATAAAAAACCACAGAACGATTCGCTTGTTTTTGTAAAAACGATGGGCAGACTTTATCACGACAGGCGTGATCATCATAACCTGGCAAAAAAGATGGGGTCCTATTTCCTGGAACATGTAAGATCAGTTTATAAAATTTCAACCAATGTTCTGGATGATGGTTTTATTACAGCCTTGCATCAAAAAAGTGGTTATCCTGCTGATCAGTTGAATTCAATTATATCCTTTATCAGTTATCTTGAGGAAAACATTCAGCTCGATGACGACCAGCTTGCGGAATTTCACCGGCAGCTGGAATTGTTTTATCAAAACACATAAAATGGAAGAACAAATTTTCAGGCAGCGTACGGATCTGGCTGAACTGAATGAGGCCGTGCAGTTACTGAGAGAGCAGATCAAAAAAATAATTGTAGGGCAGGATGAGATGGTAAAACTGATCATCGTTGCGCTGCTTGCTGACGGTCATGTACTCATAGAAGGTGTACCCGGTGTTGCAAAAACACTTACAGCAAAACTTGTTGCAAAATCGCTTTCCGTGCATTTTTCAAGAATTCAGTTTACACCCGACCTGATGCCTTCTGATGTTCTTGGAACACCTGTTTTTAATCCT
This sequence comes from Flavisolibacter sp., assembly GCA_045805105.1. Lineage (GTDB taxonomy): Bacteria > Bacteroidota > Bacteroidia > Chitinophagales > Chitinophagaceae > Flavisolibacter. The sequence continues at coordinate 1,383 of JBJMLW010000327.1, forward strand.
GCCGGAGGAACTTTTGAATTCAAAAAAGGACCGTTGTTCAGCAATATTGTACTGATAGACGAGATCAACAGGGCACCTGCAAAAACACAGGCAGCTTTATTTGAAGTGATGGAAGAAAAACAGATTACTGTTGATGGCCGTACGTATCCAATGCAGGCACCTTTCATGGTACTGGCAACACAAAACCCCATAGAGCAGGAAGGAACATACAGGCTTCCGGAGGCACAGCTGGACCGCTTTCTTTTTAAAATTGTTGTGCCCTATCCAAGCGAGCGTGAGGAAATGGAGATCCTTACACAATTCCACCAGATGGGAAACACAGATGTACTTTCAAGTGTACATTCTGTGATTCATGGCCAGCAGATTATTTCAATCAGGCAACAGGTGAAGAACCTCGTAGTAGAAGAAAAACTGTTGCACTTCATTGCAAAGCTGACGCACCAGACAAGAAACCATAAATCTATTTATCTCGGTGCTTCACCACGTGCTTCGCTGGCTATCATGAATGCATCAAAAGCACTTGCTGCCGTGAATGGAAGGGACTTTGTTACACCGGAAGACATTCTTGAAGTTGTTCCTTCTGTTTTGCGCCATCGTATTATCCTGTCACCGGATAAGGAAATGGAAGGAATATCAGAAGATGCGGTGATCAGGCAGATCATTCAAACAATGGACATACCGCGCTGATGTCAAAGCTGTTGACATACTGGGACCGTACATCATTTTACCTTGAAAGGGTTGTATTCCTTGCCGGTTTCTCAGCGAGTGCCCTTTTCATGCTGAGTTATTTTGTTCCTGTTCTTTTTTCACTGGCACTTTTAGTGCTTTTGTTTATTGCGGTTGGAATTACTATTGATTTTTTCCTCCTGTACCGGATCAGGAAAGGTGTTGTAGTGACGCGGCATTTAAGTGACAGGTTCAGTAACGGAGATGAAAATAAAGTTATACTCTCTATAAAAAACCACTACAACTTCACCGTGTCGTGCAGGGTAATTGATGAATTGCCCGTTCAGTTCCAGGAAAGAAAATGGAGAAGAAAAGAAACGATTTTATCCGGTGAACAAAAAGAAATTCTATACGTACTTCAACCGCAGGAAAGGGGAGAATACCGATTTGGAAAAATCAATGTTTATGTAAAAGGCCCGCTGCAGCTGGTAAGCCGCCGGTACACCTTTGGTGCAGATAAACTCGTTAAGGTATATCCTTCATTTGTTCAGATGCGACGTTACCAGCTGATGGCTGTTGGCGTTCATCTTCAGCAGACAGGTGTTAAAAGAATGCGCAAGCTGGGCCACAGCCTTGAATTTGAACAGATCAAAGAATATGTGCGCGGTGATGATTACAGGACCATCAACTGGAAAGCCACGGCAAGGCATGGCAACCTGATGGTGAATAATTATACAGATGAAAGAAGCCAGCAGATCTATTGTGTGATCAACAAGGGCAGGGTAATGAAAATGCCTTTTGAAGGATTGACCTTGCTGGACTACGCGATCGTGTACGGATCGACGTGCGTCGCTTGGGGCAAGGCCCACTCCGCCACGCAGTGGCCGGTCATGATCTTCGGCCGCGC
>JBJMLW010000328.1:0-4538 GCA_045805105.1 Flavisolibacter sp.
ACAAACATTCTGCAATAGAGTTTGCCGACTCAGGAGGAGTCGAATATCTGTAGTATAGTGCACCACAATCACATCGACTCCGTAGGAGTCGAACAAACCAGGATTACATTTCATCCTCTGGTTCGACTCCTCCGGAGTCGTCAATGCACAGAGAGGATTAACCTACAGATATTGGACTCCTCCGGAGTCCTTATACATTATACAACGGATATTTTTTATGATGAAAAGATCATCCTTATCTGTACATGCCACTTCTCTGCCTGTCCTCAAGGAACAATTGCAAAAACAATTTCTGCTCCGTTCTTGTTAAATGCAGGTCAGAGTTTTGAAGAAAACGATCATTGTGATAAATGTGATGTTCAAAACCAATAGATAAATTTTTGAAAAGCTTTACGGTTACGGTAGGTTTCAAAATGGCAACAAGGCTGTTTCCGGGAAGACCATTATAAGTATGTATCCAGTAAGAATAACCGGTAAGTCCAATTGACGCCCATTTGTTCAGGTTGAAAGTTTCTTCAAGTTTCGCTTCCATCCCACCACCGAAATTGTAATGACGGAATTCAGAAGTATCCGGCCCAAACTGGGTATTGTTGCCTGCCAGTGGAACTACTGCAAGATGTACATTGGAATAAATGTTGGAATGCCTGGCAACCGGAATCCGGGATATCAGTCCGCCACCAAATCCAAGTGAAGCAACCTGGAAAATACTGTTCCGCCAGTAATCAAAATGCTGGAACAAGCCACCTAATAACCTGTTTTCGCGAATGTTCTTTCCCGTTAGCAAGCCATAGCCATTTACATTATCGAGCAGGTTGTGATCGGCGCCATAACCAAGTTCTACACGAAGCCTGAACAGGTCGAGTGGTTTCCTGAAACGTGTTTCGAAGGGATCGCCATAATCAAACTGCAGATTGAGCATGGCATTGGTAGCACCGGTTCCAAACTTGTTGTCCTGGCTTTCTTTATTATTGATCCGGTGAACACCACCATAGATGTTTATATTGAGTGGTTCTTTCTGGTAAACTTCTTTCGAAGTAACTCGATACATTTTTCCCTGTGTGAGCCTGTTCAATGCTCTTGTTGGGTTAATGATACCTGCCAGTAATTCGCGGAAAACTCTTTGTGCGCCGCGTGTTCTGTCGTCAAGTACATTTGAACTGAGCCGGTAAAACATTTCACCAAGCAGCATTCCGCTGATAGGTGTATTGATGAGGTCATTGTAAGAGGGGCGCGTGTTTTCCCCAAAAAATTCCCATATCACACTCCCTTCAATGGCATAGGGAAGTGATCCCCAGTAAGAATAGCCATTCGACCGCGCCACATTGAAATAATAACTGCCTGTATGCGGATGGCCGATGAAGTTTGTACCAAAGCCATCAGCATCCCACTCCGGACCTTCTTTGAAACTCCGTTTCCAGTCTTTTGGTCCGGAACTCGTCCAGTCGAATTTATAAACATAACGCGCAACTGCCCAGTTAAAAACATCAGTGGACAATACTCTTACTGCTGGTATATACCATGGTGATTTGGGGTTATATGCAGGATCATCGTTGAGAAGATCTCCATATTTATTATAAAGGCTGATACGTGGCGGAACAGAATCGTTTTGCTGGGAAAATACAGGTATAGCAGATGCCATCGCAGCACAGAGTAAAAAAATTTTCATATGTAAGGTTGTATGGTACCTGTACAGTTAATGTGCCAGATTAGAGAAGGGAGAGGGAATTCGGAATTAGGGATTAGGGAGTTATTGAATACAGATAATTTTTTTTGATCTGTTCACCACCCTTAGGTGGATATTTCATTCCGTGGTACACCCCGAATCCTGATTCCGAATTCCCTCTCCCCCTGAATTTCCATTTATCGAAAAAGCATGTTGGTTAGTCGAAAGTGATTATTAAAGACCAGTATCCTGAAGCATCTTTGTATCAGCAAGACGCCAATATCCCAGTGAAAACCAACCTTAGAAAAACCAACTGATCCAACCTTAGAAAAACCAGAACGTAACAATCCAAAGATTCCTTGAACAAACCAGCCTGTGAAAAACCAAAGTATACCGTCCAGGCAAAAAATTAAAAAGCCACTTGAAAAAGTGGCTTTACTTAAAAAATTCAAAGCGAATACCTATCCAAATCATATAAAGAGAACAGAAACGGTAACGATCAACGCCAGGATGGCTGCAACGATCAAAGTTTCCTGAACCTGTTCATTCATTTGCGATGTGATCTTTTTCATAACCGAAAGTTTTAAAGGGTTAAACAAATTTCGGTTTTCAAGGAGCTTCGGATTTCAACTGCGATTCTTACTCAAAAGTAACCGGTGATTTTCTTAAATCAAATACGTAAAAGTCCCATCTCAACAGCTCCGGCTGAGCATCAATCAGTACTATATTTTAATTATTGCTATCTGTGCAGATTTAACAGCTGCGGGTTTGAACCACGCACACACGGGGCACTGTCCACTCTGAGCCTCCGACGTTAAACTAATACTTCGGAATGTTGCTCTTCTGGGAATCCAATTTTTTCAAGGAGATCATCAAAGCGCTCATCATCGCGGATGGCATCAGGAACCCAGCTTTCATATTTGATAGAAAGCAGGATGGGATCATGATCCAGGTAAGCTTTTTCAAAATATTCAAATGCTTCATCCAGTTCATTCAGGCAACCCGATGAAAATGCAATGGCAGTAAAGGTGATATATTCCTTTTTTGATCTTTCTTTTAATTCTGCTAGCAGTTCACGTGCCTTGGAAAATTTCCAGCTTGCAGCATATGCAATGATAAGCGCATTGTGTGCGAAATGATGCCTGTTGGAAATTTGCATGAGGTGTTCAAATGTCTGGATCGCTTCTTTATATTGTTTCAGGCCGAGGTAACTCCATCCCATAAAAAAATACGGAACAAATGAATAGGGATCCAGTTCAACAGATCTTTTAGCTGCAGCAAGTGCCTGAGTATATTTTCCACATGTATGAAGTATGGATGCATACATGCCATGACAAATGGAACTAAGCGGTTCTACCTTTGTTGCCTGCTTTCCATATTTTTCTGCTTCCTTGAAATCGCCTTTCCCCCATGCAAGAAACAATGAACCATACCAGTAAAGTGCCTGGCTATATTTTGGATTGAGTTCGATGGATTTGAGGAAATTTTTTTCCGCTGCAACCCAGTCCCAGCCAAAGCAGGCATAATAACATCCAAGCGAGCAATAGGGTTCACACAATGTGGGATCGAGCCTGATTGCTTTTTCTGCTGCTTCCTTCGCCTTGTATATCACTTCATTTGATGGAACCATTCCATAAAATGCTGCCATGAAATTCGCGTCTGCAAAACCGGAATGGGCAAGTGCAAAATTCGGATCAAGATCTATAGCCAGCTGAAAATAATGTATGCCCGTCATGATCGAAGGGCCACGACGGTTGGTATGAAATCTACCTTTCAGATATAGTTCGTAAGCCTCTGTATTACTGGTTTTACTCCTGATCAGTTTAGCACTGGGCTTGCCAAGAAGCGTCACCTTTAATTTTTCTGTTACTGCCTGCGCTATTTCATCCTGTATGGTAAATATATCATCTGTAAAGCGATCATATCTTTCCGACCATAAGTGAAATCCATTTTCTACATTGATCAGTTGCACCACAATTCTCAGACGATCGCCGTGCTTGCGAACACTTCCTTCAAGCACTGTGCTTACCCCAAGTTTTTCGGCAACTTCATATAGGTCTATTTTCTTTCCATGAAATTGCAGGGATGATGTGCGGCTGGCAACTTTCAGTTCTTTTACAGCCGCAAGTGAATTCAGGATTTCCTCTCCAATGCCTTCACTGAAATAATCCTGTTCCGGATCATTGCTCATGTTGGCAAATGGAAGTACAGCCACACTTTTTGGCGGCAGTTTCTTTTTAATTTTGGAAGTTTTCTTTTCTTCAGTTTTACCTGTCAGTGAATTGAATGGGGGAACAACCAGCCCTTCATGCGCCAGGGCAAATACTTCAACAGCACGCTTTACATTTTTAAATTGATATGAGCCGACAGATACTGTTTTGATTTCCGGCTGGTTTGAAATTTCATCATTGAGTTTTTCCGATAACAAAACACTTCCAGGCACACCCAACGATTCCACTCTTGATGCGAGGTTCACCCCATCTCCAAAGATCTGGTTGTCATTTATGATGATATCACCCAGGTGGATGCCAATCCGTACCGGAACCTTAGGATCTGTTTGGAAAGCCTGTTGCATGGCAAGAGCACACAGTACAGCTTCAACGGCACTTTGAAAAATACTGACCGTACCATCACCATAATAATTCACAATGCGACCATGAAAATGTTCGTGCTCCTGCTCGATCACTTCCCGGTGCCTGTCCTTTAAGGAAATGGCCCGGTCCTCATTTTCCTGCATGAACGCCGTATACCCTTGAATATCGGTGAACATGATGGCAGCAAGTTGGCGGCTGGTTGACATAATACTGGTTACGGGTAGTAAATTAAAGATTTTGCCGAACAGGAGAATATAAGATTGTATGAATTGATTACAATG
>JBJMLW010000329.1:0-5435 GCA_045805105.1 Flavisolibacter sp.
CAGTGAAGCTCTTGCCAACAGCGAACGCCAGGAAGCGGTGATGCTGGAAGTGATGAAGATAAAGGGCATTGAAAAAAAGTGGGATAGTGATGAGGTGTAAAGGATGATACTCGATAAAATCCGTGAAAAATAAAACATGAATGATTATTCGATGTCATCCCTCCTTTGTGGGGATGACATTCACCTTTGACGTTTCACGTTTGACGTTTGACGTTTCACGTTTCACGATTGACGATTCACCAATCACATTTATCTTCGTCACATGACCCGGTCGCAACTCGTTGAGCAGATCATATCAAAAAAATCCTACCTCTGTGTCGGCCTGGATACAGACCCTTCGCTGATTCCGCGTCACCTTCACTTCCGCACCGATAAAATTTATGAATTCAACAGGCAGATCATTGATGCAACGCTCGATTATTGCGTAGGTTATAAAATCAATACGGCATTTTATGAAGCGGCTGGCAGTAAGGGATGGGAAGCCCTGGAACAGACAGTTAATTACATTCCTTCCTCGCATTTTAAAATCGCTGACGCAAAAAGGGGTGATATCGGTAATACATCAGGACAATATGCAAGGGCTTTTTTTGAAACACTTTCTTTTGATGCCATCACTGTTGCGCCATATATGGGCTCCGATAGCATCAGGCCTTTTCTTGAATATGAAGATAAGTGGACGATCGTACTTGGATTAACATCCAACCCGGGAGCAATGGACTTTGAAATGTGCCAGGTAGTGAAGACGAAGGACATACTGGAAGAGGGCATTCATATCCGGCAGCAGAATACTTCTTTGCTTTATGAAGCGGTGATGGAAACTGTTTCGGGATGGGGAACACCGGGAAATGTGATGTTTGTTGTTGGCGCTACCCGGCCAGCGCAACTCGAAGGCATAAGAAGAATTATTCCCGATCATTTTCTGCTGATACCAGGTGTGGGGGCACAGGGGGGAAGCCTTGAAGAAATCTCTGAGAAGTCAGTCATTGGAGATATAGGAATACTTGTAAATGCAAGCCGCGCGATTATATATGCGTCGGACGGAGAAGATTTTGCAGAAGCAGCAGCATCAGTTGCAAAAGGATATTCCAGGGAAATGAAGAAATATATAACGAAACAAAAATAATAGTGAACATACTATCGTCCATGGTCTATTGTCCATCGTCCATCGCAAAACAACACACATGAGAAAACTGATTATTCTTTTAATCCTCGCATCAATTTGTAACTCACTTCACGCACAGCAACCGGTGAAAGCAAATTACCAGCTTGCTTCACGTTTCTCACCTAAAAAAATCGACAGAATGGTTTTTAGTACCGCAGTTGATCCGCATTGGCTGAAAAAGTCGGACCGTTTCTGGTACACTTACGAAACTTCATCAGGAAAAAACTGGTACATCGTTGATCCGTCGAAAGGTGAAAAGCGTTTGTTGTTTGATAATGACAAACTCGCAGCAGAACTTACAAAGATTGTAAGAGATCCAATGGATAGGCAACACCTGAATATAGACAGCATGCGGTTTGTACGGGATGAAAACTGGATACAGTTTGAAGTACAAAGCACGGAAGATTCTGTAATCAGGGATACAACTGCAAAAAAGGGCAGCCCTCCCAAAACAGAGAAGAAGCGGTTTTATTTTGAATACAACATCAATACTGGCCAGCTGATACAACTACCGGATCTGAAAAAACCAAAAAGAAATCCAAGGTGGGCTTCAGTTTCTCCTGACGGACAAACAATACTTTTTGTAAAAAATTACAACCTGTACTGGATGGACAGGGAAAATTACCAAAAGGCATTGAAGAATGAAGACTATAGTACCATACACCAGACACAGATTACAAAGGACGGTGTAGAATTTTTTAATTATAGTAATGAAGGTGTTTTATCAGGGAGTGGTGAGAATAATGTTGACAAGGAAAAGAATAAAAACAAGCGCAAACCTGTTACCGTTTTCTGGTCGCCGGATTCAAAACACTTTGCGATGGTGCGCACAGACGCTCGTGCTGTAAAAGATCTGTGGGTGATCAATAGTGTTTCTGATCCTCGGCCAACGCTGGAAACCTATAAATACTGGATGCCAGGTGAAAAAGATGCACCCATCGCATACGTGTTGTTGTTTGATAATGCAACGAAGACATCGCGAGAATTAAACATCAAACAATTCAAAGACCAGGATATCGGTATCTGGAATGCTCCACAAATGCAGAACACGCGTGATGACGACTGGCGTCCATTGCTATGGCTGGGAAACAACGAACGATTTTATTTTACGCGGACAAGCCGTGACCTCAAAAGAATTGATCAGTGTACAGTAGACATTAACACCGGTGAGGTAAAAACGCTGATACCTGAAAGAATGAATACATATGTAGAAGTTCGGAGGCCTGGTGTTATTGGCGATGGAAAAGAACTCGTTGAATGGAGTGAACGTGATGGATGGGCACATTTTTACCTGTACGACGGCGATGGCAATCTTAAAAATCAGATTACATCAGGAAGTTTTCATTGTGAAGATATCATTGGTATAGACGAAAAAAACAGGGTATTATATTTTACCGGCAATGGTAGAGAAACAAATGAAGATCCATATTATTTACACCTGTACCGTATCAATTTAAATGGATCCGGTCTAAGGTTGCTCAATCCGGGAGAATTTGAGCATGCCGTGAATATGAATGACAGCAAAACATTCTTCATAAATAATTTTTCAAGAGTAAATACCACGCCGCAATCGGTTCTTTATAATACTGATGGAAAAAAAGTGATGAACCTGGAAACGACAGACCTGAGTTCTCTGTTGGCATCGGGATATAAGTTCCCGCAAGTGTTCAGGGTGAAGGCCGACGATGGTATTACCGATTTGTATGGGGTGATGTATAAACCTTTTGACTTTGATTCTACAAAAAAATATCCTGTCATTGAATATGTTTACCCCGGTCCGCAGACTGAAGCTGTTAATAAATCATTCAGTAAAAGTATGGACAGGGTTGACAGGCTCGCGCAGTTAGGTTTTATTGTTGTAACAGTTGGCAACAGGGGCGGCAATCCATCGAGGAGTAAATGGTATCATAACTATGGTTATGGAAATTTACGCGACTATGGCCTTGCGGATAAAAAAGCAGCTGTTGAACAATTGTCGGACAGGTACTCATTTATTGATATTGACAGGGTTGGTATCTATGGACATTCAGGGGGAGGCTTCATGAGTACAGCAGCAATGTTGGTTTATCCTGACTTTTTCAAGGTGGCGGTTTCTTCATCCGGTAATCATGATAACAGCATTTATAACAGGTGGTGGAGTGAAAAACATAATGGCGTTCGTGAAACTGTTGGCGAGAAGGGAGACACTTCTTTCGCCTACAGCATTGAAAAAAATCCCGACCTGGCTAAAAACCTGAAAGGACATTTGCTTTTAACTACAGGAGACATTGATAATAATGTTCATCCTGCGAATACCATCAGGATGATTAATGCACTCATCAAAGCAAATAAGCGTTTTGATATTTTACTTTTACCCGGACAGAGACATGGCTATGGCGACATGACTGAATATTTTTTCTGGAAGATGGCGGATTACTTCAGCCAGTATCTGCTCGGCGACTGGGATCATCCGGTGAATATTACGGAAATGGACAGAGAAGCGGAGCAGGTTGGGAGTAAGAAGAGAAATTAATTTTGATGCTTTGAGACTTTTAAACGGGAAACGTGAAACGGGAAACGTGAAATATCTGAGATACCTGTAAAGGAAGGTATCATCAATTCAACTTGTCAACACAACTACCTGCTTCCAAGATCCATCGTCCAAAGGTTTCCCGAACGACCAACACCAATTTCTGTAAAAGACCTGTTCATAATATTCCGGCAGTGGCCAGGACTCTTCAGCCATCCGCTGACCACCTGTTTTACACTGCTTTGACCGGTAGCAATATTTTCACCATACTGCTTCCATTGGTAACCTGACTTCTTTATCCTGTCACCTGCATTGCTGCCATCAGGTGCATTATGACTGAAGTAATTTTTTTTATACATATCACTGCTGTGTTCAGCAGCTGCGTATTCAAGCTGGTTATTCCACGATACTGCCTGAACTTTTGGATACCAGGTATCACCACACTGACAGCCCTTGGAACGGGCATTATTCACGAGTTCGAGAATAAGGTTCTTATCGATGTTTTGCGAAGGATTTGACTTTGTATTCTGAACGCCTGTTACGTGTTTTGTACTACACCCAGCCATGAGTGCGAGCAGAAGCGAAAGAAATTTTAATTGATTCATCTCTGAAATTAACTACGTCAGCTGAAAATTATTGTGCAGGCATGGTTAAATCGTGAATCGTCAATCGTCAATCGTGAATCGTCAATCGTGAATGCTGAATGACAAGTCTATAGGTTGTTTACCTCTCACGTTTCACGTTTCACGATTGACGATTCACGTCCTTATCTTTGCGCGCATGGCAACAGACCAATTTCAATCACCCGATTATTTTCTTGTTGACGAATTGCTATCAGACGAACATAAACTGATAAGGGAGACCGTGAGGAATTATGTAAAAAAAGAAATCTCTCCCATTATCGAAGACTACGCACAAAGAGCTGAATTTCCCAAACAGATTATCCGCCAGTTAGGTGACCTTGGTTGCTTTGGTCCTACCATACCGCATGAATACGGTGGTGGAGGACTGGATTACATCAGCTATGGATTGATGATGCAGGAACTCGAGCGCGGTGACAGTGGTGTTCGGTCAACAGCCTCAGTACAGGGTTCTCTTGTAATGTATCCGATTTATGCTTATGGAAGTGAAGAACAGAAAAGAAAATACCTGCCCAAACTGGCGAGTGGGGAGTGGCTTGGATGTTTTGGTCTCACTGAACCCGATCATGGAAGTAATCCTGCCGGGATGTTATCTAATTTCAAAGATGCAGGGGATCATGTAATTCTCAACGGGAGTAAGATGTGGATCAGCAATGCTCCTTATTCACAGGTTGCGGTTGTGTGGGCGAAGGATGGCAATGGTGATATCCGTGGTTTGATTCTCGAGCGCGGGATGGAAGGATTTTCTACACCGGAAACACATGGCAAATGGAGTCTTCGTGCTTCTGCTACCGGTGAACTTGTGTTTGATAATGTAAAAGTGCCAAAAGCAAATATTTTTCCGGAGGTAAAAGGATTAAAAGGACCGCTTGGATGTCTTACCAAGGCGCGTTATGGAATTTCATGGGGAGCGCTTGGTGCTGCGATGGATTGCTATGATACCGCGCTTCGTTACAGTAAGGAAAGAATTCAGTTCGACAGGCCAATTGGCGGGTTTCAGTTACAGCAAAAAAAACTTGCTGAAATGATCACAGAGATCACCAAGGCGCAGTTGTTGGTATGGCGTTTGGGTACACTGATGAATGAAAAAAGAGCAACACCACAACAGGTATCAATGGCAAAA
>JBJMLW010000330.1:0-15329 GCA_045805105.1 Flavisolibacter sp.
CTTTTATGAATGAATGCCATAGCGCTGTCGTAAGGCGGAAGAGAACCCGCAGATGATGGCGACGGATCATTCAGTGTACATGAAACAATGACGAACATAAAAATAAAGATCATTCTATCCATACAGCTAAATGATGAGGATAATGACTATTCAAGAAATTAAAGACTTTCAAAATGAAACTGGTCTATGCCAATAGCATTGGAGTTTCCACCATTCGGGCCACCATTGGTAACATAATAACGAAAAGCAATTCTTCTTTTAACAATGCCATTCAAGCCTGATAACGTGAACTGGTATTTAGTCCACTTTTGCGGATAACCATTGGTGCCAGTTGCCAGTGAAGGATTGATATCACCCAGCAGTGTAGTAAACTTTCCAACTGATGTTGCATCATGACCTACATCGGTGGAACCATCAACAGGATTGAAGCGAATCTGCAACCTGTCGGGAAATGTGCTGCCTGTATACGTTCTTGTATAAAATGAAAATACATCTCCATTCTTCATTTCAATTTCTGGAGTCATCATCCAGCTGCTAAGTGTAGCCAGGCCGCTTCCGGAAGCATAACCAGCAAAAATATATTCATCGCCTGACGATGTGTAAGAATGCGCGGGAAAACCATCGGGTCCCATTTTCCCATTCTCATATACACCCTGTTGCCATGTAGCAGCGCCCAATGGCCTGCTGTTGTTTATAAATGCCCATCCTTTACTATAAAGATTGATCACAGTATCAAATTCCTCTGTAAACGATTTGGAAACTGGCTGTGTTAAAGGCTCATAATCTTTTTCGCATCCATTCACAATTGTAAAAAGGGTGAATGCAAGTAAGGCAAAAGTGAGAATATGATTTTTATGAATCATGATGCCATCAATGATTTGAAATATAAGCAACACTATCGATACCGATTTCAGTTCCGCGGCCATTCGCGCCCCCGTCTTCTAAAAAATACCTGAAAGCAAATCGTCCCTTTACAGGTTTGGTGATACCATGAATGGCAGCTTCAAACCTGGTCCACCTTGCAGGATAAGCCGTTGGTGAATAAAGTGCAGGGTTGGAATGATATTCTTCGTAATTCGGATTAATGTCAAGAATGATTTTATCAAAATGGCCAACATCATTCATATCACCAACATCCAGTCCATCATCATGTGTATTCACCCACACCTGTAACCTGTTTGCAAAATCAGTGGAATCTCCACCAACATCTATCAGGCTTCCGATTGTATAAAAAACAATGCGGTCATCATTTTGAATGATTACAGGTGGAGATACAGCCCAGTTGCTGATTACGGCTGCATCAGCTGCTGTTGACTGGTAGTCTATAGAAATAAAACCTGCGTTTGTACCATTTGATGAAAAAGCAGTGAGTGCACCGGAAATCGAACCTTGTGTCCATTTTGAAGCCCCGATGTTTTCACTCCGGTTGATAAAACGCCATCCGTGATTATAAGCGTTCAGCAGTGTGTCGAATTCTTCTACATATGACTGGTTCGGAACAGCTGGCGGATCCATCAGGTAAGAATCATCCTTGCACGATGACAGCAAATATGTAAATACAAACAACAAGACCGATCCCGGCAACATGTTTTTTCTCATGACACAGCGACAAGTTTGTTATGAAAATAGACAAAATATCCGTCTGATCTCAGCTCATACCTGGAAAACACCAGTGCGGAACGATTCAATATGTGCATTGTGACTTGCAGCAAAAATTCCTTCTGAGATCACAGTTCTGGTTGATAACGGGTCGATGATTCCATCTACCCATAATCTTGCTGCAGCATAATAAGGTGATGTCTGCTTTTCATAACTTTCGCGTATCCTGTTTAACAATGCTGATTCATCTTCCGGCGTGATCTGCGTTCCATTTGATTTTAAAGATGCCACCTGGATCTGCAATAATGTTTTTGCAGCCTGGTCGCCTCCCATCACTGCAATTTTTGCAGAAGGCCATGCATAAATAAAGCGCGGATCATAAGCCTTGCCGCACATGGCATAGTTGCCTGCACCATAGGAATTGCCAATGATAATAGTGATCTTCGGAACAACTGAATTGGCAACTGCATTCACCATTTTGGCTCCGTCTTTTATAATGCCTGAATGTTCGCTTCGGCTGCCAACCATAAAACCGGTAACATCCTGGAAAAAAACAAGTGGTATTTTTTTCTGGTTGCAGTTCATGATAAACCGGGCCGACTTGTCTGCACTGTCATTATAAATTACACCGCCCATCTGCATCTCGCCCTTTTTACTTTTAACGATTTTTCTCTGGTTCGCTACAATGCCAACTGCCCAACCGTCAATACGTGCGTAACCGCAAATGATGGTTTTGCCATAATCTTTTTTATACTCGTCAAGCGTACCCGCATCTACAATACATTCAAGCACATCCAGCATATCATAAGGCTTTGTGCTGTCTGCAGGATAAATTTCATATAGCTCTTCAATTTTTCTTGCTGGTTTCTTTGATTTGATCCGGTCGAAAGGTGAAGTTTCTTTTTCCCCGATCTTATCCATGATCTTTTTAATCTGGTCGAGACATTCCTCTTCAGTTTTAAATTTATAATCAGCAATGCCTGATATTTCAGTGTGGGTAACGGCACCGCCTAATGTTTCGATATCGATGTCTTCTCCTACAGCTGCTTTTACCAAGTAAGGTCCCGCCAGGAAAATGGAACCCGAACCTTCTACCATAAGTGTTTCATCGCTCATGATCGGGAGGTAGGCACCACCGGCAACACATGCGCCCATTACTGCTGCAATCTGTACGATTCCGCTTGCACTCATGCGCGCATTGTTATAAAATATTTTTCCAAAGTGTTCCTTGTCAGGAAAAATTTCATCCTGCATGGGAAGAAAAACACCAGCACTGTCAACAAGGTAGATGATCGGTAACCTGTTCTGCATGGAAATTTCCTGCAGCCTCAGGTTTTTTTTACCTGTTATCGGGAACCACGCTCCGGCTTTTACCGTTTGATCGTTCGCAACAATAATACATTGCCGCCCGCTAACATAACCTACGCCGGCAACCGTACCACCTGCAGGACAACCACCCTGTTCTTCATACATTTCCCATCCTGCAAAGGCACCGATTTCAGTGAAAACAGAATCTTTATCAACCAGGTATTGTATTCTTTCGCGGGCAGTAAGTTTTTTCTTTTCTTTCTGTTTGGCAATGGCTTTTCTGCCACCACCTTCATACACTTTCTCCAGCTTGTTTTTCATTTGCTGAACCAGACCTTCCATAGAATTTTTTTGTTGACTCACGGGTTGTGCACTCATGGATCAAAGATAGGAGAGAGAGGCGAGGGACGAGAGGCCATGGACGAGAGACGATGGACCATAGACGATGGACGATGGACGATAGACCATGGACCATAGACGATAGTAATGAATTCAGGCTGCTGTTATTATTTCAATGAATAGAAGAGGACAGGTAAAAATTTAAACGACCGTACCATGGTCTATGGTCTATTGCCCCCCTCTAAGATTACCGTATAACAACTCCTGTTAACAGTATAACGGGCCCCGGCTGTACTTTTTATCAGAATTTTACGTTTATACCAGGGTGGTGCACGAGCGCCCTGACCTAAAACTGGAACTATGCCGCTGCAAGCCGCCCGGAGCCTCCTGTTTTTTTCAAGCTTTTTTACGCTATTCCAGTTTCATGTTTTATCAGCATATGCTCAGTATTTCGTGAGAAACAAAGTTCTCTACCAGAATTTCGACTTCAGTGTTATTCAAACTCCGCATTTCAACATTTATCATTACCTGAATGATGCATCATCACGGCAGCGGATTGCAGAATGGTCTGAAAGATGGTATGCAATTCATCATGAAGTTCTCAGCGATAGTTTTAAAAAACATAATCCTTTGATGATTTATGATCATCATGCAGACTTTCAGCAAACCAGAGCAATAAGTGGTGAGATCAGTGTAGGAACAAGCGGGGTTACCGAAGCACTGAAAAACAGGGTTGTGCTTCCATTCCTGGAGTCGAATGCACAAACTGATCATGTTCTTGGACACGAGATTGTTCATGCATTTCAGTATCACATGATCCGTGATTCGTTAAACATCAATGCATTTAAAAATCTTCCACTCTGGATGGTTGAAGGCATGGCAGAATATATGTCGACAGGTTATGTTGATGGTCATACCGCGATGTGGTTAAGAAGTGCAATGGTGGCTAAAAAACTTCCTACACTGAAAGATTTGACAACACGGCCGGATCTATATTTTCCTTACCGCTGGGGAGAAGCCTTCTGGGCTTATGTTACCGGTGTGTATGGTGATGGTGTGATCAAACCACTTTTTATTGAAACTGCAAAAAAAGGTTATGCAGAAGCATTAAAAAAAATACTGGGTGTTGATGAAAAAACATTTTCAATTCAGTGGCATGAAGCAATAACCCGTGATTATACTTCATTCCTTGAAAGGGTATCATCTCCTCCCGGAATAAAAATCATTTCATTAAATAATGCGGGAAAAATAAACATTGTTCCTTCCATCAGCAGTAATGGAAAGTACATGGCCTTCTGGACGGAAAAAGATCTTTTTTCGCTTGACCTGTATCTCGCTGATGCTTCTACAGGAAAAATTATCAGAAAGCTGAATTCAAATGCATTCAATTCGCGTGTTGACCAGTATAATTCTTTTGAATCATCCATTGCCTGGTCGCCTGATAATAAAAAAATAGCTTTCGTGGCTTTTGCCAAAGGACATAATCGTTTAATGATTATTACCGTTGATGGTAAAAATGAAAAGGGATACGATCTTCCCGGACTTTCAGGCTTTAGTAGTCCTGCCTGGTCACCTGATGGAAAAACAATTGTTGTTACCGGAATCCTGGAAGGCAAACCTGACCTGTTTGCTTTCAACCTTTATACCGGCTCACTGAAACAACTGACAAATGATGCTGAATCTCAAATGCTGCCATCGTTCTCACCCGATGGCAACTGGCTTGTATATGCAACAGACAGAAAGGCTATGGAAGGTCATACGATTGTTCACCGCTATACACATAATATCGAGATGCTCAATGTAAAAACCGGTGATATAAAACAGTTTGATTTTTTTCCGGGAGCCAACAATATGAATCCTGTTTTTTCACCAGATGGAAATTCAATTTATTTTTTGTCTGATCGTGATGGATTCCGAAATCTTTACTGTTATCATCTGGGTAATGAAATGTCTAACAACGAAAGAAGCAGTAACAAATTACCAGGTAATCAGCAACCGGCAACCAGTACCCTGTACACTACTAAATTGATTCAGCATACACAATTATTCACCGGCATTTCCGGGATTACACCTTTTGCCCCGGCGATCAGCATTTCATCAACTGGAACCATTGTGTACACATATTATGATGACGCACGCTATAGTATTTATAAAATAGCTTCATCAGATCTGCAACAAACCGAGGTGGCAACATATGCGGTACACCAGCTTGCATCAATGTTACCACCCTTCGAAAGGGGAAAGGAGAATAGCCTGGTGCAGACGCTCATTGATCATCAGAAAGATTCTTCCGCATTCAAATCCATTGATGTTCCGTACAAATCGAAATTCGGACTGGACTACTTAGGAAGTTCAGGTGTAGGCGTGGAAACATCAAACAGATTTGGAAATGGTATAACAGGAGGAATTGGTGGTGTGTTCAGCGATATGACAGGCGACCACCAGCTGTATGCAGCATTATCGCTCAACGGGCAGATTTTTGATATTGCAGGTCAGTTTTCATATCTCAATCAGAAACATCGTTTCAACTGGGGTATTTCCGTATCACATATTCCTTACCTGTCAGGTGCACAATATGTTTCACGCGATTACATCATGGGACAGGATGGCGACAGCATTCATGTAATAAATTATACAATTGACCTTTTACACACATTTGAAGACCAGTTATCCGTTTTTGCTTCTTATCCGTTTACATCCACTAAAAGAATTGAAGCAGGAGCATCCTATGCAAGGTATTACTACAGGCTCGACCGCTATACGGAATATTATGATGACAGGGGAGTTACATTCATCAGTGATAAAAAGTCGCGAGAGCCGGTTCCACCAGGTTTTAATCTTGCACAGTTAAATATTGCTTTTGTCGGTGACCAGTCATCTTTTGGTGTGGCATCACCACTTGCAGGCCATCGTTACCGGTTGGAGGCAACACGTTATTTCGGTATTGTTCATATGGGATCATTGCTTGCAGACTACAGAAAATATTTCCGGATAAAACCATTTTCCATTGCTACACGGAATTTATTTATGGGAAGGTATGGTGAAGATGCTTCCAATGGGAAGCTGCCACCTTTGTATGTTGGATATAATTCTCTTGTTCGTGGTTACGATGCACTGGCTTATCCTGGTAATACATCCGGTTTGAAGATTAATGACCTCATCGGAAGTAAAATCTTTATTTCCAATATCGAACTGCGGTTACCATTTTCCGGACCTGAACGTTTGTCGATGATCAAATCAAGATGGTTCTTTACTGAATTCAGTTTGTTTACTGATGGAGGTATCGCATGGGATAAAAGCGTATACCTTGGAAATGACATACAGAGAAGCAATGCAAAATTGGTAATGAGTACGGGCCTTTCATTGCGTATTAATTTGTTCGGCCTGATGGTTGTTGAACCATATTATGCCATACCATGGCAAATGGGAGGATGGAACCGGAGAAACTTTGGAGTGAATGTGCTGCCGGGGTGGTGAGAGGGGGAGATATCGAATATCCCTGCAGGGAATAACGAATAACGAACCTGCCTGCCGGCAGGCAGGTATCGAATATCGGGCGAAGAACCAGTACATATTTGCCATCGGCAAATATTGTATAGAGAAATTCAAACTGTAACTATTTGCCATTGGCAAATATTGTGAAGGAACAAGAAGAACAATAGAACAATAGAACAATTGAACAATAGAACAATTAGACAATAGAACAAGGAACTGGGAATGTGAGATGGAATTCGGAATTCAGAATAAGGTATTTGTGTAGTGATGTAAAAACTGTAACTATTTGCCACCGTAAATATGGCGATGGGTACAGGACAACCAGGTTGAATGAAAAATCTAACTTGAAAATTACGAGCTTTGATGTTCTGAAAAGAAAAAGCTTTAATTGTAAAAGGTATTCTATCTGGTAATCACTGAATCATTTCCAGATCAGTTAATTCAATCATTCATATTATGAAAGAAAATAACTCAACACAGGCGGCCAATCCCGGAGATTCTCCAACTAAGCCGAAAGAACAGGATACAAAGGACAAAACAGTTTCCGGGCATACCGAAGTAAAGAATGCTCATGCATCCGGACTTGGTTCGATGGGCAGGCATGATGAGGATGAAAATGGAACTGGCAAGACAGAAAAGGACTGAGTGAATTGTATGTTATTTTTTATATGTTGTTGGTTGAATCAAATAACCTTAAGTGAAATAAAGTTTATCCGGTCTGACAAACCTTAAACCTTGAACTTTAATCACTAAACTTTATAATAATTCTTAATTCAAACCTTTCCTTCCGGCCTTTGGAGTATTCACAGAAATGATTAAGTTTATACGCTCAATTTCACATTACTAACAACATGCTCCGGATTGTTGGTAAATGATTTATGGTTTGAAATCCTCCCATCTCATTGGAAGCCATAAACACCCGTACCTCACATGGTTTTCATCAAGAGATTGTTTCTGGTTCTGCTTGTTTTTTCTTTTTCGTTGAATGGAAAAGCACAACTGAATATCATTCCACAGACTAATGCTCTTCAACTGGCACAGAAGCTCGTGGGATATGGTGTCACCATCAAAAATGTTTCACTTACAGGGTCATCGCTTTCTTCAGGATTTTTTTATAATCAGGGTGGAACACAACTTGGCATTGACAGCGGCATTGTTCTTTCCACCGGGCGCGTTGTTACCTCGGCAAATTTTCTCGGTTTAAATGGTCGTCAGAATCTTACTGCAAGCAGCCAGATGAATACTCCAGGTGATCCGCAACTTGCCAGCCTTGTATATCCGAGAGAAACTAATGATGCAGTAGTTCTTGAATTTGATTTTATTCCAGTTGGTGATAGTGTAAAGTTCAGGTACGTTTTCAGTTCCGAGGAATATCCCACTTTCACATGCAGTAATTTCAATGATGTCTTTGCATTTTTTATTAATGGTCCTGGAATATCAGGAACAAAAAATATAGCACTTGTTCCCGGTACCAATATTCCCGTCGCGATAAATTCCATTAACAGCGGAAATCCCGGTACAGGGTATGATGGTGCAACATGTAACAGCATGGGACCTGGTTCGCCATTCACCCAATTTTATATTGATAACACTTCCAACCCGTACTTCACGCATAATGGTCATACAGTAGTATTGACAGCAGCAGCAGCAGTACAACCGTGTCAGAGTTATCATTTGAAAATTGCAATTGCGGATGTGCAGGACAAATCTTATGATAGTGGTGTATTTCTCCAGGCAGAAAGTCTTAAATCAGATCCCCTGGTAATTATTCCTTATACTCCTTTTGACAATAATCAGCCTTACCTGGCTGAAGGATGCAAGCCTGGCGGTATAAAAATTCTCCGCTCACGAAAATTACCTTATCCGCAACCAGTAAATCTTTCTTTCGGCGGAACGGCCATCAACGGAACAGATGTCCAGCTGATTCCATCTGTTGTTACTATTCCCGCTGATGATTCACTTGTTATGGTTCCAATTAATTCAATTGTTGATCATGTTCAGGAAGGAAATGAAACACTGAAAATTTATGTATCGAATGGATGCATTTTTTCCAACCTGATCTTTGACAGCATAGAGATTCAGCTTCGCGACTATGATACACTGGCATTATCACCATGGGAGCGTGCAAGCATCTGTAGTCAGTCCGGTCTTCAGGTTATTGCCAATCCTGGATTTACATCGTATCAATGGGCACCTGCATCATCAATGGACCATTCGGATATTTTCAATCCTGTTGTTTCTCCGGCTTCAGGCACAACTTATATCTGTACTGCAACAGTTGGAGATTGCCAGGCTATGGATTCAATCAGGGTAGATGTAAAAAATATGGACCTGGTTTCTTTGAAAAATATCAATTGCAGGAATGGAAATTCCGGTGAAATCAAAGTGGGAGGTGGATCAGAATGGAAAGGTCCTGTTTCGTTTAGTATTAATGATGGCGTGTATAGCCCTGATTCAGTTTTCAAAAACCTTGAAGCAGGTAACTATTTGATAAAAATGCAGGATGTAACCGGGTGCATCGACAGTATGCAGGTGAAACTCATACAGGCATTTCCTGATCTTACAATAACGGACAGTATTTCTTCTGCTTCATGTTCAGGTATTAATGGTAAACTAAGCATTAGTGCAACCGGTGGATCAGCACCTTACAGTTATGCTGTTGACGGAATAAATTTTTCAACAGCAAACCTGTTCAATGTAAATACAGGTGATCACAACATATCTGTCAGGGATAATAACGGGTGCGTTTCTTCACGCGCTGTTATGGTGGGAATGGATCCACCGCTGGCATTTACAACATCAACGAGCGCAGGTTCCTGCAGCGGAACTCCTGATGGTATGATTTACATTCATGCTTCAGGAGGAAGTGGTCAATACCTGTATTCTGCAAACGGAAGTAACTTTCAGACTGATGACAGTTTACTGGTGAATGCAGGTAATGTGAATGTAACTGTAAAGGATCTGAAAGGATGTTCATCTACTCAAAGTATTTTTGTTCCCCTGAACCAATCTGTTTTTGTACATGCATTCAATGATACCACCATTTGTGAAGGCAACAAGGTACAATTGCATTTGAATACTGATGCCCAGCAATTTTCATGGTCACCCGCCTCCACACTTTCTGCATCGTCAGAAGAAAACCCCATTGCTGCGCCGCACATCACCACAACATATTATGTAATTGCTACGAAAGGTATCTGTTCTGCTTCCGACAGCATTACTGTTCATGTTTTGCAGGCACCCATTCCTGATGCGGGTGCTGATTCCGTAATCTGTTATGGGAAATCAATACAACTGCATGGTTCAGGTGGATCTTCCTATTTATGGACATCATCTTCACAAATCAATTCTCCATCTGATCCCGCACCAACCGTCAGACCTTTGCAAAGCAGCGTGTACTATCTTCTTGTGAAAGATGACCATCAGTGTACTTCATTAATTGCCGACAGTATTAAGATTACTGTTGTTCCGGGTGTTCAGGTTTTTGCAGTAAGAGATACTTCTATAGCAAGAGGACAACTTTTTCTTTTGAACGGATTGGATTTTAGCAGCAATACCGGGAATATATATCAATGGTCACCTGCATACGGGCTCGATCATCCAAACTCACTGAAGGCTGTTGCAACCACTGACCACGACATTACATATACACTTACGATTACCACACCTGAAGGTTGTGAAGGGAAGGATGAAATTGTAATCAAAGTATTTGCAAATTCGGATATATATGTGCCAACAGGTTTTACACCTAATGGTGATGGAAAAAATGATGTACTGAAAGCAATTCCTGTAGGAATGAAACAGCTTGATTATTTCAGGGTTTTCAACCGGTGGGGCCAGTTGATCTTTTCAACAAAGTCAGAAGGAATGGGATGGGATGGAATGATGCTTGGAAAACAACAGCCTACCGGCACTTATACGTGGGTGGCAGAAGGTATTGACTATTCCGGAACCCGTATCGTGCGCAGAGGTTTTGCAACATTGATCAGGTAATTCAAGATCTGTGATCTTTGATTTGATGATGTATGATTTGTGGAGTGATTGGTTAATAATGTTTCGCTTATCTGGAGGAAAATCAAAGATCATAAAATCAAAAATCAAACATCAAACATTCACTTTCAGCTTCTGAAGAGTGATGAAAGTCCCAGGCTGTCATTTGCGTCATCTTTGCAAATGGCAAGCATGATGATGCCGATACTATCATTGCTGAAAACCAGCTGGCTTTTCCTGATTTCGAGTGCAGCTACTTCGAGCGCTTTTTCATGATATTTCCTGATGGGACTTTTGCCATTCAGCATGGATGCAAATGATTGCAGGTAAGAATTGTCTGATTGTTCAATATCGTCCTGTGACATTTCTGTAAGTTCCATTTTTGCGTTTTCACGAACAGACAGGTTTCTGCTTTTAAGATTTTCTTCAGCAATGTTATGAAACTGGTCACCGATACGAAGCGCAAAAATTGTCAGTATCAGGCTGTCCAGCATATCATAATTAATCGCATTCAGCTGAACATCCTTAAATGAGTACAGTCCTTCAATACCTGAAAGGATCAGAAGGGGATTCATGTTAAGCTCATGCGCTTTTGCATGAATTGTCTGGTAAAAAAGGTCTTCATTCATACTACGTGAATAAATATAACTGCAATATTTATTCCTGAACGAATATTTTATATGATAATAAGCTGCGTGCTTCCCGTTGCCCGCCAAGTGCTATACGGAGGAATTCAGACCATCTGCGAAATCCTTCTTCATCCGCAAAATCCTTCATCCGCGAAATCCATCTTCATCCGCGAAATCCGTGATCCGTTTTGAATTTTCGAATTGAATAGTATCTTTACGATTCACCAAAGAAAAGGAGGTATTCATGACATCTACAGAATATTCATGGAAACCTTCGGTTAGTATCGCCTAACCGGGTTGCTCCATCAAAATATCTGATGCCATCAGTCTTAGGCTGATGGCTTTTTATTTTAATGTATTGGAGACACTGGGTACAGATGAGGAAATATTCGATACTCAATTCACAGTATTCAATGAACAAGTTTGTGTTCAGTTGGTCTGATCGATCTTGGGTCTGACTGGAATATTGAGAATTGAGCATTGAATATTGAATATTCAATCAGGGTTCACTGAGTTCCCACGGCTCCCGTTGTTCCTGTATTTCCGGAAATCCGTAACTTAATCCCGCTGTTTCCAATGAAAAATGCATTCATCATCCTGCTTCTGATCTGTTCCACAAGGTCCAATGCACAGCTCTATTCCATGAGCTTTGGCAACATCGACTGGAAGGTGCAGGACATTGATGCGGCCATGCCGGATACACTTGCATATAAGCTTACTACTTCTCTTCACACAGACCTGGAAAAAACAAGGGCCATCTTTAGCTGGATCGTTCAGCATATTTCATATAATACAAGCATTTTTAACCATGGAAGAAATTTTATTTTTTCTTCTGATAAGGAAACGTGGGATACGGCTTCTGTTTGGAAGTCAGGCGATGAGATGACTGCCATAAAAGTGTTACACCGGAGGGTTGCTGTTTGCGATGGATATGCAAAGCTTTTTAAAACTTTATGCGATTATGCCGGCATCCAGTCAGTTGTAATTACCGGATACGCGCGTTGCCGTATGGAAAAAAATGAAAAGTTCCGAACGAACCATAGCTGGAATGCAGTGTTGATAGATAATGAATGGAGGTTACTGGATGTAACATGGGCAAGTGGTTATATAAATTCTGCCGATGAATTTGTAAGGCATCCCGATGAAACCTATTTTCTTACACCCCCGCGACAGTTTATCCGGGATCATTATCCTGAAGACCAGCGCTGGACACTTATGGAGAATGCACCGGTACTTTCTGAATTCCGTCAAACCCCATTCAGGTGTAAATCATATGTGAAATACGGAATCCATTCGGTTTTTCCGTCACGTGGACTGATTGAAGCTGCAGTTGGTGATACAGTAAACATTGTATTAATGGTGAATGATGCATTCAAAAACAGGCAAATCTCCTCAGATCCTTTTTTTGATTCTGCAATGTTATACGTACCTGCAACCGCGTTCCTGAAACCGGCAGATATGTCGGAGAAAATAATTTACCATTACGTGGTGCCACCGGATCCTGCCGAATGGCTGAATATTATTTACAATGATGATATGGTGCTTCGGTATAGGTTGGATGTGAAAAGAAAGTAGAGAAGCTATGAGTTTAGAGCTTCGAGCTGCGGCTATAGATGCAAGCGGCAAGATATAAGCTGGTAGCAGAAAGATAGGATGTGACATTTTATTTTCATAAAATAAACTTGGGAATATGATCAGATGGTGTTATCAAGAAAGAAAATGTTTTTGTTGTTAGCGAAATCCGTGATATACTTTCCGTGTAATCAGTGCAATCTTAAAAAAATCTGTGATAAGATAAAGGGTATGCAAAAGCATACCCTTTTAATAAATCCCCGCCGCCTTCAGTGGTGTTTGTTAGCAGACAACTTACCAATATGCCGAGGCACGGCAGGAAACTTTTAAATCTGTTTACAATCTTGTAACTACAACATCCTGGATCATGCGTGTTCTGGTGTTCAGTTCATACACCTGAACCTCGCGATCTTTTTCACCCGCTAATGTAAAAGTCAGTTTTACATTGTCGAACAGAGGACCCTGGTATTTGAATTTCTTCTGGTATTTTTTGTCTTTTACTTTTTCACCATAAAGAAAATTTCCATCTTCATCACGTATTGTGAGGTTCAATGCCTGCTGCGTTGCATTTTCAAACTCTATCTGGAACACAGGCTGTTCTTCCACATTCCCTATATACTTAATAACAATCTCGGGAGTTGCTGGTTTGTCCTGTGCATGTGATACGATGGGCATAAAACTGAACAGAACAAAGCTGCTCATACCAAAAAATAAAATTGTCCTGCGAATTGCGTTGCTGAATGTTTGCTTTTTCATATTAGGTTTTTTAAGTTATTTCCCTCATTCATGCAGCAACCGGTAGGGACAAGCAACGGATGGATCCTGATTAACTTGTTTATTTCTGAATCCGATACAAATGTAGAACCCCTTTTTACTGCATGCAATCCAAAATACCGCTGAATTTACAATCGCAAACATACTCCCTGAAGCCTGAAAGCCTTGCCTGTAAAGGGTTCCCGGATAATCAATGTCCCATCACCAATAGGTAATTGCATAGCGGCTAAGCCAGTTACACTCCAAAAAAAACACCCTTTCTTATTTTATTAACGATAAAATGATACTAACTTACTTTTCGCGACGTTTTCACTCCAACTTCAACCAGTTTAGCGATTGCCGCCGATTTTTTAACGGTAAAAAAACAACTATGTCCCAAACCCCTGACCGTTCTGCTGAGCTGGATGACAGCCTTTACACGTATGATTCCTTCGGTACTAAAAAAAAGAAGTCCGATGGAGGAAATTTTCTCTGGTGGTGCGCAGGAGCCCACCAGAAGCTTTTGAAACAGTTTCCTTCGGAACAAACCAAATATGCCGGACTGGGTGGTGTTCTTCTCGCCACCTTTATCCTTGCAGCACTTGCCGCCGGTTATGCTATTTATAGTGTTTTTGGAAATATCATCTGGACGGTGGCCTTTGCCATCATCTGGGGCCTGGTGATTTTTAATTTCGACCGGTTCCTGGTTTCAACAATGCGGAAATATGGTGTCAGCAAGAGTAAGCAGATCTGGATGGCAGTGCCACGACTTTTTCTTGCGCTCCTTATCGGTCTTACCATTGCGCGTCCCCTGGAACTGAAAATATTTGAAAAGGAAATCGCAGTGAAAATGCAGGAAAACCTGCACCATAAAATTCAGCGAAACGACAGCCTACTGCAGATTGAAAATAAACTCATGATCGACAATGCGCAGGCAGACCGTCAAAGGCTTACGCTGCGAAAAGATGCAATTGAAGACACCCTTGCCGGTTTGCAATCTGCATATGTTCAGGAAGCCGACGGAACCGGTGGCAGTGGAAGAAGGGGCATTGAACAGCTTACACGACTTAAAATGGATGCATTCCAGAAAGCAACCACACAATTCACACCTGAATTAAAATCAATTGACAGTAGTATCAGGATGCAGGATAGTATCATCAATTCCGGAAGAGTGGGGGTGGAAGCACAGCGAAAAGATTACGCTTTTGCAGCTGCATCAAATATGGGTTTCCTCGAAAAGAATAAAGCTCTGTCTGACCTATCTGATGAAGAGAACAGCGTATGGTGGACAACACTTTTATTATCGATGCTGATCATCCTGATTGAAATTGGCCCTATCCTTTCCAAACTCATTATGCCTGTTGGTCCATACGACATTGCACTGGCACGTGAAGAATTGTTGCAGATGGCAGAAGATGAAAATGCCATGCGCAAAAACAAGGAAGTGAATTTTGAAAAACGCAAAATCTTTTACCAGAAGCAAAGAGAGATGTCTGGTGAACTTGTAAATAAACTCACAGAACTTCAGAAAAAACATATTGATGAAGAGCTGGACAAATGGGAGCGTGGTGAGTGGAATTCAAAGGACCACCGCGCGAGCATGGATGAAGTGATGCGGAAGATTAAGGAGAAGTATAATATTAA
>JBJMLW010000331.1:0-2271 GCA_045805105.1 Flavisolibacter sp.
GCGAATACTTTTACCTTAATGGCCAAAGGCATGCCCTGGGTTATTTTCATGATGGTTTGAAAGTAGGTCCGTGGGAACAATGGGATGAAGTGGGAAGAATTATTGATTCATCCTTTTTTTCAAATGGTCAGCCAAAGTTTACTTATCTCTTTACTTATAACGAAGATGGCACCATCAGGGATATCAGCTTCGAAAACGGCATTAAGAACGGTCGCAGATCTTATAATGATAAAGGTGTTTTATTGACTGTGCAGGATTTCGAAGGCAAAGCTGGTACAATCAGGGAATATTATAAGAATGGAAATCCGCGGGTTTTGTCTGAGTTCAATAAAACAGGAAAATTATCGAAGATTACTTATTATTCGGAAGACGGAAAAGAGATACCTGAAAAAGAACTGAGAAAGCGCCAGGAAGAATGGGAAAAAAAGGAGTTAGCAATGACGCCTGAATATCCGGGCGGTATGGGAAGCTTTCAAACCTACCTGATAAAAAATA
Source organism: Flavisolibacter sp. (assembly GCA_045805105.1). Taxonomy (GTDB): domain Bacteria; phylum Bacteroidota; class Bacteroidia; order Chitinophagales; family Chitinophagaceae; genus Flavisolibacter. The sequence continues at coordinate 496 of JBJMLW010000331.1, forward strand.
CAGTAAGCACAGAATATGACGATGTTCAAAAACAGGTTCGGATTTCGTTTGTGTTAAATGAATTTGGACGGGCAACAGAGATCCAGGTGATCGATGCGCCAAATCCAACAATAGAAAGATCCCTCATCAGGCTCATTCAACAAATGGTTAACTGGGACATGAAAGGACAAAAAACCTGGCCAGTAAAACTAACCCTCAATATGAAGGGATAAGTCACAATTTCATATCTGAAATGATCTGTTTGATCTTCGCATTTGCTTTCTCTTTTGCCTGGTCAAACCTGTCAACTGATTCCAGTTTCGTATTTACACTGAAATAAAATTTTATTTTGGGCTCAGTGCCTGAAGGTCTTGCACTGATTTTACTGCCATCTTCAGTGATGAATTGCAACACGTTTGATTTCGGTAAGGAAATCGATTCTTTGCTTCCTGAACGAAGATCAGTTTTTACCTGCATCTGGTAATCCAGTAGTTCAACTACTTTACTGCCGGCTAACACTGTTGGTGGATTTTTTCGGAAACCCTCCATCATATCTGCTATCTCCTGCTGACCAGTCATTCCTTTTTTCGTGATGGAAATGAGATCTTCCTGGAAGTAACCGTATTGAACATAGAGATCTAAGAGTTTTTCGTAAAGGCTTCGTCCTTTATTTTTTTCATAGGCCGCCATCTCGCATAAGATAGCTACAGCCGATACGGCATCCTTGTCACGTATCTGGGATCCGATCATCAGGCCATAACTTTCTTCACCACCGATGACATAGTTTTCTTTTCCTTCTTTTTCCTTTATCAATTCAGCGATCCATTTAAAACCGGTAAGCACATTGTAACATTTTATTCCCTGTGCTTTGGCAAACACATCAATCATATTGGTGGTCACAATAGTTTTAATGACCATATCGTTTGGCTGTGCAATCCCTTTTTCCTTGCGGCTTTCAATAAGGTAATTAAATGCCAGTACTGCAGTCTGGTTGCCATTCATCAATACCCAGTTTCCCTTTGTGTCTTTAACGCCAATACCAACGCGGTCAGCATCAGGGTCGGTGCCACAAAGTATGTCTGCATCTAATTTCCTTGCTGTTTCCAGGCCAATGCTCATTGTTTCTTTTTCTTCAGGGTTGGGATAAACAACGGTAGGAAAATTGCCATCGGGTTTAGCCTGTTCTTCCACTATGTGTACATTTTCAAATCCAAAATCACGAAGCACAAGGGGAACCAGTTTAATTCCCGTTCCATGAATGGGTGTATAAACAATTTTAAGGTCTTTCTGGCTTTTGATTACTTCAGGATAAACACTCAGGCCTTTAACCATTTTAATATAGGCCTCATCAATCTCCCTGCCGATGATAGTAATATTAGATTCTCCGCCGTTCCATTTTACGTCTGATACATCCTGTATTTTTTCAACTTCACTGATCACATTTTTGTCGTGAGGGGGTACCAGTTGACCACCATCATTCCAGTATGCTTTATATCCGTTATATTCTTTAGGATTGTGAGATGCAGTGCAAACAACACCGCCCTGGCATTTTAAAGTACGTATGGTAAATGAAAGTTCTGGTGTGGGTCTCAAATCTTCAAATAGAAAAACTTTTATCCCATTAGCTGCAAAAACATTGGCAGCAGTTTCCGCAAAAAAGCGGCTGTTGTTACGGCTGTCATGTGCAATAGCTACCCTTACTTCACCAGGAAAACTTTTTTTCAGGTAATTCGCATATCCCTGTGTTGCCATCCCAACGGTATACTTATTCATACGGTTGGTTCCAACTCCCATTAA
>JBJMLW010000332.1:0-2370 GCA_045805105.1 Flavisolibacter sp.
AGAAAGACATCATGGCTTAAAAAAGTGGATGACTTCCTGCTATATAATTCTTGGGACAGAACCTGGGGACAAATGGTCCGCCAGATTGAAGAAACCTTAACTCAAAACGTAAAAACTAAATTGAAGGAGCAACGCTATGTTTGATTATTTAATTGTAGGTGCCGGCTTTGCAGGAAGTGTTCTGGCTGAAAGACTCGCTACGCATGCTAATAAAAAAGTGCTGATTATTGATAAAAGAGAACATATTGCTGGAAATGCGTACGATTATTATAATAACGATGGGATCCTGATTCATAAATACGGACCACACATTTTCCATACAAATTCAAAAGATGTTTTTGAATATCTTGGACAATTCACCGAATGGCGTCCTTATGAACACAAGGTACTGGGAAGTGTTGACGGACAACTTGTACCTATACCCATTAACCTTAATACCATCAATCACCTTTACGGACTGAACCTTAACAGTTCTGAAGTGGAAGCATTCTTTGCATCGCGTGCAGAGAAAGTTGCAGGCGTTAAAACTTCCGAAGATGTAGTTGTTAGCAAAGTAGGACGAGAATTATATGAGAAATTTTTCCGTGGTTACACCAGGAAAATGTGGGACCTGGATCCATCAGAACTCGATGCAAGTGTTACGGCACGTGTACCAACAAGAACAAATCGTGACGATCGTTATTTTACCGATACTTACCAGGCCATGCCTCTTCATGGATATACACGCATGTTTCAGAATATGCTTTCACACAAGAATATCAAGGTGATGCTGAATACAGATTATAAAGAGATCATTGATGTGATCCCATATAAAAATCTCATTTTCACCGGACCTGTTGACGAATATTTTAATTATTGCTATGGCAAACTCCCCTATCGTTCACTAGAATTCAAATTTGAAACAATTGACAAGGAAGTTTTCCAGCCAACAGGTACAGTAAATTATCCAAATGACCAGTTATATACAAGAATTACTGATTTTAAATATCTCACAGGACAAAAACATTCAAAGACTGCAATAGTTTATGAATTTCCAAAAGCAGAAGGAGATCCATACTACCCGGTTCCACGTCCGGAAAATGCAGAACTTTATAAAAAGTATCAACAGTTGGCTGCATCAATGAAAAATACATATTTCGTGGGCCGCCTCGCCACGTACAAATATTACAACATGGACCAGGTTGTAGCACAGGCATTGACAACATTTAAAAAGATTATGCAGGGGCAAACAGAAACTTATGTCAATGGACAAACCATATTACAATCCTGAAATCTGGGGCGGCATTGAATGTACAATTAACAGGGTAAACAATCATTTTTTCGATCAGTTGCAATATGCAGGTCATTACAACAGAAATGAGGATATTGAGGTAATTGCATCCCTTGGAATCAAAAAGATCAGGTACCCTGTTTTGTGGGAGAAGCATCAGCCGCTAAAGAATACCCATATTGACTGGACATGGACCCGCAGGCAACTCGAAACTTTCCGAGAGAAAAATATCGATGTCATTGCGGGACTGGTTCACCATGGAAGTGGTCCGGCATTCACCCGTTTAAACGATCCTGAATTTCCTTACCTGCTTGCAGAATATGCAGGTCGTGTTGCACAGGAATTTCCATGGCTTGAATACTATACACCGGTTAACGAACCGCTCACTACAGCAAGATTCAGTGGTTTATATGGTATCTGGTACCCGCATCATAAAAATGTAAGAAGCTTCATGCAGATGCTTCTTAATGAACTGAAGGGCGTTGTACTGAGTATGGAACAGATCCGGAAAGTGAACCCTCAGGCAAAGCTGGTACAGACTGAAGACCTGGGAAAAACTTACAGTACACCAAAACTTGCTTACCAGGCACGCTTTGAAAATGAAAGAAGGTGGCTGACATATGATATACTTTGTGGCAAATTCAAAACAGGTCACCCGCTTTGGAAATTTTTTCAGAAATTATCCATTCCAAAACAGGAATATCAGTTCTTTATTGATCATCCATGTCCTCCTGATATTTTCGGTTTCAATCACTACCTCACTTCGGAAAGATTTCTCGACGATAAAACATATCGTTATCCAGAACATACGCATGGAGGCAATGGCAGACACAGGTATGCTGATATAGAAGCTGTGCGTGTACAGGTGAATGAAAAAACTGGTCTTGAAGTTTTACTTAGAGAAGCGTGGGAAAGGTATCATAAGCCAATGGCTGTTACAGAAGTTCATCTTCATTGTCACAGGGAAGAACAGCTTCGCTGGTTCAGGGATCTGTTCCGCGCGGCGGACGCGCTTCGGAAAGAAGGTATTGCCATGGAGGCGGTTACGCTATGGAGCGCCTACGGTTCGTTCGACTGGAACAGCCTGCTTACACAGAAAG
>JBJMLW010000333.1:0-2849 GCA_045805105.1 Flavisolibacter sp.
ATGCTGCCTGCAACAGGACAAATTGATACGGTCATCATGAAAAATACTTTTGAATGGATCTGGACCAATTGGAGCTGGAAGGATACCTGGGGATGGGATTTTCCTCTGGCTGCAATGACGGCAACGAGGCTCGGCCTTCCCGAATATGCGGTTGATGCCCTGTTAATGCCGCAGCAAAAAAATACTTATCTCGTGAATGGACATAATTACCAGGACGATCGTTTGCGAATTTACCTCCCGGGCAATGGAGGACTTCTTTCAGCAATTGCATTGATGTGTGCAGGATATGATGGGTGCACCGAAAAAAAACCAGGCATTCCAAAAAATGGAAAATGGAAAGTTCGATGGGAAGGGTTGAAGCCAATGCCGTGAGGCTTTCACCCCGCACGTGCGGGGCCAAGGACGCAAACCCCCTAAGAATTCATCCCCCAGTTGCGGGACAAAAGTCAAATTCAAATCTTAAAGCACAAAGCTTACTACCCTAGTTCACATGCTTCTAATTCTTCATCTTAATCATTCCATTTCCCTAAATGCGCGTAGAAGCTTTTTTATTCAACATTCAACATTCAACATTCAACATTTCTCTATTCATCGTTCTCATTTCCTAAATACCGCCTGGAAGATTCTTTATTTAACATTCAACATTTAAAATTCAACATTTGTATTTCTCTCCCTAAACTAAACTTTCTTCTTAGGTTTGCGCCACAAACAAAGAATATGAAAAGAGTCTGTGTAATCGGCGCCGGCACCATGGGTAATGGCATCGCACATGTATTTGCCCAGAACGGCCATGATGTAGCACTCGTCGATGTTTCGCAGGAGCAATTAAACAAAGCACTTGTTACTATCACAAAAAACCTGGAACGCCAGCTATCGAAAGGATCCATTACTGCAGAATCAAAGGACAATACTTTAAAAAATATTTCCACGCACACTTCACTGGCCAGTGGTGTAAATAACGCAGAACTGGTAGTGGAAGCAGCTACGGAAAATGCTGACCTGAAGTTGAGCATCTTCAGGCAAATTGATGAATATGCGCCGAAGGGCTGCATCCTTGCTACCAACACTTCGTCCATTTCCATCACGCGCATTGCTGCTGCTACTTCACGACCTGAGAATGTGATCGGCATGCACTTCATGAATCCTGTTCCCGTGATGAAGCTGGTTGAGATCATCAATGGTTATGCAACAGATAAAAATGTCACGAACACTATTGTAACCCTAAGCCGAACATTGGGAAAGACACCTTGTGTAGTAAATGACTATCCTGGTTTTATAGCCAATCGCATACTCATGCCCATGATCAATGAAGCGATCTATAGTTTGTATGAAGGTGTTGCTGGTGTAGAGGAAATTGACACGGTAATGAAACTTGGAATGGCCCACCCAATGGGACCTTTGCAGCTGGCCGATTTTATCGGGCTGGATGTGTGCCTCAGCATTCTGAATGTATTGCACGAAGGATTCGGCAATCCAAAATATGCACCCTGTCCCCTCCTGGTAAATATGGTGATGGCGAAAAAACTTGGCGCTAAATCAGGTGAAGGATTTTATACTTACACTCCGGGCAGTAAGGACCTGGTAGTGAGTAACCGTTTCAAATAAATTAAAATGCCGGAAGGAGGCTTTGTTATTTAATTATTTTGTTTTCGTTTTTCCGATTACACCTGAAACGCCAATACTGTACATGAAATGATAATTGGTGTTTTCTGTAACGACAGGAATCCGGTATTGCGTATTGGCAAAGATGGTTGCTTCATGATAGAAGTCCACCTTGAATCCAATGCCAAGCGGAATAAAAGCTCCGTAATAACTTTTGTATTTACTTGCTCCCACACCTGCGGAGAAATAAGGGGTGAACCAGTAATTGTCAGGGAACATTTTTATATTGACCGATGCATCACCTTCCAGCAACAGCGCGTCTGATGCAGTTGGAGGACGGGTTGGGAAAGGGTAATTTACAAATGATGCTGTGAGCGTACCAGCAAAATCCAGGTGGTCCTGGAGTCCCTTGAAATAAGTAAGCCCCAGACCTGGTGACATCTCGTTGAACTTTGCCCACTTCTTGTCGCGGACCACTTGTTCAATAGAGCCACTTCTTATTCTTTGAGGCGTAGTGAAATCATTTAATATGAAACTGACACCAATTGATTTGGTGCGTGGGGTTATATTTTGTGCGAATGAATGTGTTGACAGCAGGCAAAAAAGAAATAATGAAGCAATCAATTTCTTCATAAAGAGTAGTTTGGTTAATGCAAAAACAAAAATAAAGGGTAGAACCTAAATATCTGAAAATATTTATTAGCGGCAAAACACCTTTCGTCAAAGTTTTCGCAGCACCTCTACTTTCACTTTCGTAAGTCCCTTCCCGATATAACCAAGCTTTTCAGCGGCCACCCTGCTAAGGTCAACGACCCTGGTCATGCGAATATGTAAACGGTCATTGGTTTTTACCACAACGCTACGGTTGTTGCTAAGATTCGTTACCCTGATCCAGGTTCCCATCGGCAATACATTGCATGCCGCAGTCATTTTCTGGCCGTCATACACTTCGCCGTTAGCCGTTTCACGCCCATTGAATTTATCTGCATAATAACTTGCAGTTCCATAAAGAACCGTTGCTTTTCCATTGATGGTCTGCACCCGAACACTGTCTTTGATTTCAGCGCCTCCCAATCCCACCTGAGAAAATGCAAGGCCTGAAAAGCAAAATGTGGTTAAACATAAGATAAGGTATCGCATAGGAATTATTTATCAGAGAATACTTTTTCCCGTATCCGCTTATCCTCTCCATAGATATCTTCATAAAATGCAAGATGGCCTTCTTTCACATCACAAGTAAAATAGCG
>JBJMLW010000334.1:0-4188 GCA_045805105.1 Flavisolibacter sp.
GTAAATAGCATCACTACCAGCTATAATATTATTAAGTCGGATGTGAGGAAAACAAATGGTGCGTATTACTTCCAGGCATTTTCTGCAGCAAATACTCCTTTCGCATTTCCTTCAAACTGGACGTTAAACAACTGGGTTGAAATAATGTCAGTAAGGAATACAATGACGGGTACAGGTACGGGAACTTTTGAAGTAACAGAACCAGGATTTGATCTTTCAACAGAGCCGAATTTCGGCATTGACCTTACTGATTTTACACCCACTGTAGCAGGTAGTGCAACAAATGTTCCTTTGCCTGTGAAGTTGAATGGTTTTGATGCTGTTCCAAAAAAATCTCACATTGTTTTAAACTGGAATACGGAGTATGAACTGAATAGTAAAACTTTTGAAGTAGAACGTTCAGAAGATGGAAGCAGCTCGTTTAAAAAAATCGGAACCGTCAACAGTAAAAGCCAGGGAAGTAATGTATATGAATGGGTGGATAAGGAAGTAACGGTAGCAACAAAATACTTATACCGGTTGAAAATGGTGGATATGGATAACAAGTATCAATATTCAATTACAAGAACTGCACAACTGGAAGAAAAAGACATCCATGCTATCCATATCATGCCCAATCCAACGGATAAAATGCTGCAGGTTGTCTTTGGAAGTGGTTTAAATTCGGGTAAGGTCACAATAAAAATCATTGATGCAAATGGCGTGGTGGTGATGAAAAAAAACCATGACCTGGGAGCGGAAAGAAATGCAACATTCAATGTTTTTGCGCTGGCATCAGGACAATACTACCTGTCTGTAGAAGACAACAAGGGATTTTTGTATACCAAAACATTTATTAAGAAATAGGAGAGGATTGGGATTTGGAACCTGTCCATCTATAAAAAATCTATTCGCCTTATCTTTTGTCTTGCTTCCTCTTATGAGGATCATTGGATTTCCTAAGAAATCTGAATCATACCTAGATAAAATGCAAGTATAAACTAAAGTTATCTTCCTGATATTTATTGAATTCATGTACCTGAGTGGTTGAGGGTAATCAAATTTTTTAAAATCACTGCAAAGAACTGATCCATGTTTTTTGCCATGTCAATTTTTTTTTGAAATTTGTAAATTGTGTTTTCCAAACCTTTAACAAACCGATACCATGAATTCGCCCTCTAAAAAAGCTCAGCTGGAAGATTTGCAACGAAAAATGATTGAACAGGTCCAGGACTATGCTATCATTTTACTTGACATTGATGGCACCATTCTTACATGGAATAAGGGTGTTGAAAAAATCAAAGGATATAAGAGGAATGAAATCATCGGCCAGAATTTCCGGATATTTTATCTGCCACGCGACAGGCAGGAAGGATTACCTGAGAAGCTGATCGAGCATGCAAAAAAAGAAGGCAGGGCAAAACACATAGGTAAGCGCGTTAGAAAAGACGGCACTACTTTCTGGGGAAGTATTCTTATTACTGCTCTTCACGATGATGATGGAAATGTAGTAGGATTTACAAAACTGACAAAAGAGTTAATGGATAATGAGATTAGTTAAGACATCATAGTCAGGGCCACAAAGATTCTTTCAGCTCATACTCTCGTCATCTCATCCCAAATCTATACTCCCCAATCCCTACTTCGATCCCTCTCACTGAATTCCTTTCCCTAATATTGACCGATGAAATATCTCAGGACCCTTTATATCCAGGTGATCATTGGTATTTTACTCGGAATACTGGTTGGCTGGTTATTCCCATCATTTCAGAAAGATGCAAAACTGATCAGCGATATTTTTATCAGCCTGATAAAAATGATGATTGCACCCGTAATTTTTTTTACGGTTGTTCTTGGAATTGCAGGCGCAGGAAATCTGAAACGTGTTGGAAGGGTTGGAGGGAAGGCACTGATTTATTTTGAAGTAGTAACTACGCTGGCCCTCATAATTGGCCTGGTTACTGCAAACCTGATTCGTCCCGGAGCAGGTGTGGATCCGGCGAAAGTTCATCACAACGATATTTCAAAATTTGTTACCGATGCAGCCCAAATGGATTGGCGGCAATTCATAGCCCACATTGTTCCTGCAAATGTGATCGGGGCCTTTGCTAATGGTGATATCATTCCGATTTTATTTTTCGGAATTCTTTTCAGCTTCGGTCTCAAAAAGCTAGGTGCTTCCGGACAGGGGCTGATACATTCCTTTACAAATATTAATGAAGTGCTTTTCAACATACTTCGTATTGTGATTCGTATGAGTCCTATTGGTGCATTCGGGGGCATGGCATATACAGTAGCAACATTCGGCTTTGATAGTCTTGCTGCACTCGGTATGCTCATGCTAACTTTTTATCTTACCACACTTCTTTTTGTTTTTATTGTACTGAATCTCATCATGCGTTATTTCGGTTTCAGTCTGTGGAAATTGCTCGGATACATCAAGGCGGAGTTATTGATTGTATTTGGTGCCAGCAGCAGTGAGGCTGCTCTTCCTAACCTGATGCAGAAAATGGAAGCAGCAGGATGTGATAAAAGTCTGGTTGGCCTGGTTATTCCAACTGGTTACAGTTTCAATCTTGATGGAACGACGATTTACCTGAGCATGGCCTTTATTTTTTTGGCGCAGGTATATCATGTGCCCATATCACTGGCCCAGGAAATTACCATCATCGGCATTCTCATGATCACAAGCAAAGGAGCTGCAGGTGTTACCGGAAGTGGTTTGCTTGTTCTCACATCCACACTCACGGCAATGAAAGTAGTGCCGGTTGAAGGCCTTGGTCTGATGGTAGGCATCGACAGATTCATGAGTGAAGGCCGTGCTATCACTAATATTATCGGCAATACCGTTGCTACTGTTGTTGTAGCAAAAAGTGAAAAGGCAGTTGATGTTCCGCTGTATCTAAAGGTGGTGGAAGGGAAAAAAACAGATGCAGTGATGGTTGCGGTTCCTATTGATTGAGAAAGGCATATTGCTACAATGGAAAAGTAAAAAAATTTTTGCTCTCCCCTCAGAGAACAAAATTTCATAGTGATCTTAATATATTATTTATAAACAGTAAGCCCTTCCCCCCGAATTCCCTATTACCAATTCCTTCCAATACCCTCGCTCCGTAGACAACTAAATCGTACCTTCGCACCGCATTTTAAAATAAAATACTGAACAATGAGTACTGTAAAAGTTGCAATTAATGGTTTTGGAAGAATAGGCCGGCTGGTTTTCCGTCAGATCCATAACATGAAAGGAATTGATGTGGTTGCCATTAATGATTTAACAAGTCCTGCTGTGCTTGCGCACCTTCTGAAATATGATTCAGCACAGGGACGGTTCAATGAAGAAGTGAAATCAACAGAAAATGCCATCATCGTAAACGGCAATGAAATAAAGATATATGCACAGAAAGATCCATCACAAATACCGTGGGGACAGCACGGTGTAGATGTGGTGATTGAAAGCACCGGCTTCTTTACCGACAAGGCAAAGGCGGAAGCACATATCAAAGCCGGCGCGAAAAGGGTAGTGATTTCTGCACCAGCGACTGGTGAAATGAAAACTGTGGTGTTTAATGTAAACCACGATATCCTGGATGGTTCAGAAACTGTTATCAGCTGCGCATCCTGTACTACGAATTGCCTGGCTCCAATGGCAAAGGTGCTACATGACCGTTTTAAAATTAAAATGGGTCTGATGACAACCATTCATGCCTATACAAATGACCAGAATACTCTTGATGCGCCGCATCCGAAAGGAGACCTGCGTCGTGCGCGTGCTGCAGCGGCGAACATTGTTCCTAACAGTACGGGAGCAGCAAAAGCCATTGGACTGGTTTTACCAGACCTCAAAGGAAAGCTGGATGGGAATGCCCAAAGAGTTCCAACCATTACGGGCTCTTTAACTGAATTAACTACAATCCTGGAAAAGAAAGTAACAATAGAAGAAGTGAATGCAGCAATGAAGTCATCTGCCAATGAAAGTTTTGGATACACTGAAGATGAAATTGTAAGCACCGATATTATCGGCATTCATTATGGATCTTTGTTCGACGCCACGCAAACAAAAGTGATGAGCATCGGTGATCAGCAACTTGTAAAAACTGTAAGCTGGTACGATAATGAAATGAGCTATGTATCACAACTCGTGCGCACCGTTCATTATTTCGCAGGCCTGATCAGCAAAAAATAATTTATGTTTCATGTTGAATCAGGAGA
>JBJMLW010000335.1:0-2382 GCA_045805105.1 Flavisolibacter sp.
ATAAAACATAACCGGTTGTTATTCCGGATACCTGACACTCATATAAATGACATACATTGACGATTGACGATTCACGATTCACGATTGACGATTCACGATTCACGAAAAAGCCCTCCGGAGAGGGCTTTTTATTATTGTTCTACAACAAGCTTGTTCACTGATGTTGTTTTACCCGCATCGTTCACCACTTTAACCAGGTAATTGCCAGCAGTAACCAGTTTTGGAATACTGATTTCCTGCACCTGTACACTATTGTCAATAGTTACTTCGCGTGTACTGATGATCTTTCCGGAAATATCCATAAACTGAACCTGGTAACGGCCCCTTGGCTGGTTTTCAAAAGAAACTTTCACTACACCATTTCTTACAGGGTTCGGGAAAACTGATATATTACCCACTTCGGTAACATTATCGAGCCTCTTTGCCTTTTCAACTACATCCGGACTGGCGGGTTGCGCCTGTGGTTCAGGAATAACTTCTGTAGGCTTCACTTCATTTTTTCTATCCTTCTTCTTTTTATCAAAGGCAAGAATACCATTGGCAAGGTCTGAAGCATTATACACTGTTGCTTCTCCTGTTATTTTTTCCGATTGCAGTGAGTTCAGATCAAATCTGTAATACCCCTGTGTTGAATTTGAGCTGCACACGATCACACTGCTACCACCTTCCACCATGGCTCCATTTGTAGTATACCCTTTCGGTAGTCCTTTGATAGCGCCAACATACAACGCAGTTTTGTTTTCCAGACTGATTTTAAAAACATTGTGATTTGCAGTCACCAGATAAATATTTTTCTGTGCATCGGCGATAATATCGCCTCCGTATCCACCAGCATTATGAACAGAAAAATTTCCATTGGCAGGATCATCATTTATCATTCCAAGGTCTGTGATAACAGTATTTTTTCCTGTTGTAAACCTGATCAGGTGATTGGCATCATTTGTTAGCGCATAACCATTCCCGTCAGAGCCAAACACCATTCTTGTTACCTGGTTGGAAACATCCCTTGGATTTTTCAGCGCACCAAATGGTTCATCTTCGAAATAATAAATCTTATTTGATTTCAGGTCTATATAACGGAGCTGGTTTATGCTCATTGGTGTATAGTAAAGGCGGTCATGCTTTTTATCATAGGCGCAGGCAGCAGAATTAGTTGCAAAAGGATTGTACGTATCAAGAGACCGCGCTACTGCATACACTTTTCTTTCCATCATCACTTTATCAGTCACACCGACTGTTGTATTTATATTGGTGACTACGTTAACGTTATTATTTGTATTGACTTTATTAACCGTATTGACATTGCTCGCATTGTTCCTTGGGATAATCCTCACATTTCCTGAAGGATCAAGCTGTGTTTTCGTTGCCACAACATCTTTCTGCATCATCCTTACGCCAGGTACTGCTTCAATTACAATATTATCAAGGTCGGATTTAGTTACTTCCTTTTTTACAACAGCTTTACCTGTACGGGCATTCAGGATTTCTGCTTGTTGCTTATTCTGATAAATGGTTTTTATTTCATCACCTGTAGTAATATCAACAAGCCGCACCTCCGACCAGTTATTCTGTCCCTTTTGAGCGCCGGTTATGGCATAGGCAGAAATTTTCTGATTTTTCTGGGCATAAGTTGTGAAGATGAAACTACAGCTCAGGAGTGTGAGTAAAGTTTTTCGTTTCATGGTAATAGGTTTTGTTATATTAAATTACGATAACTTTCGTTGACAAGTTGCCGGCATCCCTGGAAAATAATTTTTTTCCATAGGCGGTAAAGCGAGCCTGCAGCAAGCGCTCCCACTTGGTCCATAACAGCCCACAGATTTTATACTATGCACAGATCAAACTTTTCTATTTCTGGATGGTTCAACCTATTATAGATTTTTAAAGACGTCGGTTTACTTCATCAGCCGTCCCCGCCACTTGTCTACCTTTAGCCCATGAAATTTTCTTTCTTCCTCCTCTCGATTGTATTAATATTTTGCTTTCCTGTTGTGGCACAGGAAATAACTTCGAAACAATACCGTGAGGATTTTGATTTCGTATGGAAGACTGTAAAGGAGGAGTACGCTTACTGGGACAAAAAAAAGACAGACTGGGATAGGGTGTTTCAAATTTATAGTCCGCAAGCTGATACCATTTCTTCAAGAAAGAGTTTTGTGATGCTGATGGAAAAGGTAATCTATGAGTTGTACGATCACCATGCATCACTTGGTACCAATACAAGGGAATCGCAACGATTGGTTCCTACGGGCACGGACATCTGGGCCGAATATGAAAACGGAAAGCCTGTGATCAAAGAAGTAAGGTTGGGTTCCGGTGCTGCCATGAAAGGAATTCATGCGGGAATGACTATTTTGAAATTTAATGATGCTGATATAGAAA
>JBJMLW010000336.1:0-13024 GCA_045805105.1 Flavisolibacter sp.
AACAAAAAGAAGCCCTTTCACATGAACTTGATAAAGCTACCTATTATATTGAGCGGAATGCCAATGCCAAGATTCTGTTCCATGCGCTATCTATAAAGATATATCACATTGTAAAGAATAATGTGGTGGTGGTGTGAGAAAGAAGCTGCAAGCTACGAGCTACGAGCTATAAGCCTCGGGGCTCTATTTCGTAGCTCACAGCTCTTTGCTTGCAATTCCTTATCCCTTGGGAGAAGCTAAGAGCAGTTGAATTTCGTATTGAAGCAAAAGAGTACCCCGAATCCCAAATCCCTAATTCCATTCCCTCAACCTTCTCAATAAAAAAATTATATTTGCCTACCTCCCAGGAGGTTCAACATATATCCGGGGTTATCTGATTTGTGCGGATTGAATTAAAAAGCTATCGAATACTCTCTATATACTGGTGAACAGAAATTCACCCAGTAATTTATACAGCGTCATTGCATTAGTGCACTGTTACAAGTGTTTTTTAGCTATTTATGGCAGTCTCCGGTGAATAACATAAAATCTGGGATTAGAATAATATGGGATGTGGCAGCTGCGGAACAGAATCCGGCGGTAAACCCGGCGGGTGTAAAAGCAATGGAGGATGTAGTTCGGGTGGATGTAACAGGATGAATACTCACGACTGGCTCATGAACCTTCCGGTGAGTGATTCAGGTGAAACATGTCGTGTTGTAGAAATCAGTTTTAACCAGGGTAGCAGGAAAGACTTTTACAGAAACAATTCTCTTCAGTATTACGATAAAGGTGACCTCGTAGCGATCGAAGGTGTTAGTGGATTCGATGTAGGTGAAATATCCCTCACAGGTGAGATTGTCAGGCTTCAGCTTAAAAAGAAAGGCCTCGATGAATTCAATCCTGAAATGAAACGGATTCTGAGGTTAGCCACTGACAGGGACCTGGACATATGGCGTCAGAACAAGGCAAGGGAAAAGGATGCCATGATCCGCAGCCGCGCGATCGCAAAACAACTGAACCTGAATATGAAGATCAGCCAGGTGGAATTCCAGGCTGATGGAAAAAAAGCAACTTTCTTTTATATTGCGGATGACCGAGTGGACTTCCGTGAACTGATCAAAATATATGCATCCGAATTCAAGGTAAAAGTTGAAATGCGGCAAATCGGTGCAAGGCAGGAATCGGCAAAAGTGGGGGGTATTGGAAGTTGTGGCAGGGAACTTTGCTGCGCAACATGGCTCACTGATTTCAAGTCAGTAAATACAGCAGCAGCACGCTACCAAAACCTTTCAATTAACCAAACAAAACTCAGCGGACAATGCGGCCGGCTAAAATGTTGCCTGAACTATGAATTGGATACTTACCTGGATGCCTTACAGGGTTTTCCTGAAAATGCGGATATACTCCGTGTTGCGAGAGGAACGGCAACGCTTATCAAGAAAGACATTTTCAAAAACCTGATGTGGTATGTTCTGCCCGACAGTAATAAGCAATATCCTCTTACACTTGAACGTGTAAACAAAATCAGGTCAATGAATCATCAGAATATTGTACCTGATGAACTCGAAGCAGTAGATGTTACGTCAAGTAAGCAAAAAGAAATTGAACCTGAATTTGTTGATGTTGTTGGTCACATCAGTTTAAAAAGCCTGGAGAAAGCTGATAAAAAAAGAAATCAGAAAGGAAGGGAGCAAAGGCAGGGACAGGCATCACAACAAAAACAATTACAACGTCCGGGTCAATCCCCACAGAAAGGAGGAAGTCAGCAACGCCCGCAACAACAACAGCAAAAGCCGGCAAATCAGCAGCGACAACAACCGCAGCAACAGCAACAAAGGCCTTCAGGTCAGCAACAGAAACCACAGCAACAGCAACGTCCTCCGCAAAAAGGAGACAATCAACAGCGAACACCTATTCAAAAAAGACCGCCTGAACAGGGAGAACAGCCTAAAAAAGATAATTAATTATTCATTTGAAACAGACCTGATTTCTTCTTCTTTCTTCAGTGCATTATATATGGCATCCTGAATTTTTGAACGGATATTCATCTGCCCCAGGAGGTTATTGCTACGTGTATTATTTACCCTGTTTGAAAGGAAAATGTATACAAGTCCTGCTTTCGGATCAACCCATACACAAGTTCCTGTAAAACCGGTATGTCCATATGTTTCAGGCGATGCAAGTACTGACGGATACGGTTCCTTTCTTGTAGCATTGTCTTTTTCAGGTTTGTCGAATCCATAACCCCTGCGGCTGATATCACTGTGATATGCCGTAAACAGATCAATGGTTTCCTTATTCAGAAATCGCTGACCATTCAACTCTCCACCATTGAGCAACATCTGGTAAAGCATAGATAAATCGTATGCATTTGAAAAAAGGCCCGCATGCCCCGATACACCTCCAAACATTGCTGCACCTTCATCGTGAACATAACCCTGAAGCAATTGCTTGCGGAAATATTTTTCTTCTTCAGTTGGAACAACGCGTTCAATACCAAACCGACGCCATGGATTGAATCCTGTTGTAGTCATGCCGAGAGGATTGTAAAAAGTTTTCTGCACATACTGATCAAGCGGCATGCCTGTGATCTGTTCAACCACTTTTCCCAAGAGAATAAAATCATTATCACTATAAACATATTTACCAGGCTCGGTAAGCTTGCTCTGCACAATAGTCATCAGCATGCTGTCATTCCAGTCGCGGCGCAACCAAAGGTTACGTGCAACAGGAATGGTGAATAATGTATCTCTCTGGTCAGAATACAATGCGGGCGAAGGCATCCCGGTAGCAGGGTCAATTGTTGTCTTGTAAAATGATATGTAAGGATTCAATCCTGCCTGGTGCAGGAGAACATCGGTAATCTTTAGTTGTGCCTTGTCTGTACCACGTGTAAAAGGCAGATAATCGCCCAGAGTTTTGTTGAGATCAAATTTTCCCTGCTCGTACAGTTTCATCAGTGAAACAGTAGTGGCTGAAATTTTTGTTACAGATGCGAGGTCATAAATACTTTCCAGGTTTACCGGTAATGATTTAGGATCATATTCATATCGGCCGAAGGCTTTATGATATTTGATCTCTGCATTCTGAACGGCGAGAACTTCACAGCCTGGAAAAGCTTTTTTTGCAATGCCGTCGTTTACAATACTGTCTATTGTAAGCCATGCCAGTGATGTGCCTGTGGGAATAAAACGATTGATAACAATGCCTGAACCATAAGGATGGTTTCCAATAGAAACAGGCAGTGTTCCTTTTGAACCAATTTTCCCTTCCACAAAATCAGCTGCCGTATTCTGGGTAATATCATCATCCTGATACATTGCCACAAGTGTTCCTGCATTTGTAAAATTTCTTGCAGCCAGAACGTTCCCGAATAAAAATGTTGCTGTTGAAGCAGACTGCAATGAATCCCATAGCGCGATCGCTGCTGATGAAATTCCGTAGTTATTTGCAGGCCGGAGTGAGTAATTGTGAATGCCAATTATGATCTTATCGTACCGCGCTGCGCGTATGGCATCCAATATTCTTTCAGCCTTGTCTGAAGAATCTTTATAACTCAGCCAGTATGTATCTGCATCAAGTTCACTCTGAATTCTCTTACCAAAAACATTGGATTCTGATCCTATGCCTACATACACAACCTTCCTGGTATTCATCAATGGCAGCATCCCTGATGAATTGCTTATCACCGTAACGGTATTCCGTGCAACTTCTGCCCTGATAGGGTCTGTTTTAGCATTGAGGTCATTGAGAAGATTAGTTGTATCGATGAACTGGGAATGATTAAGTCCGAGTTCATATTTCGCATACAATACTTTTTTTACATGCGCATCAAGTGATTTCCATTTCAACTTCTTTTTTTTGATGGCTTTTTTAATCGCTTCAATGGCATCCGGCACACTTTCAGGCAAACAAAGCATATCATTCCCTGCAATGAGCGCCTGTACGGCTGCCTCACCTCCGGGAAAATACTTACTCACGCCTTTCATTTCAAGTGCATCAGTGAAAGTGAGGCCTTCGAAATATAGGTCATCACGTAATAATCCTGTAACATTTTTTTTCGATAGGGAGGTGGGCATATTCTGCGTAGCATCAATTACAGGAATAGCCAGGTGTGCAATCATTACACTTCCAACACCCGCCTTGAACATTTGCTTAAACGGATAAAGCTCCAGCGTATCCAGCTGAAAACGACTTTTAGTGATCAATGGAAGATCCAGGTGTGAATCAACACTGACGTCGCCATGGCCGGGAAAATGTTTGGCGCATGCCATGATACCTTCATCCTGCATGCCCCGCATGTAGGCAACACCAAATTCAGCAACCTTATATTTGTCTTCACCGAAAGAACGATAGCCAATCACCGGATTGTCGGGATTGTTATTAATGTCTACCACTGGTGCGTAATTCACGTGAACACCAATCCGCTTCATCTGTTCACCAACTGCTCTTCCCATCTGATAAATGATCTGCTCTCCCTGGAGTGCGCCCAGTGTTAACTGGTACGGAAATTTTGTTACACTGTCGAGCCGCATTCCCAAACCCCACTCTCCGTCAATCGTAACCATGAGCGGTGTCTTTGCAATCGACTGGTAAAAATTTGTAAGATTTGCCTGGCGTACCGGGCCTCCCTGGAAAAAACAAAGAGCACCTACATTATATTTTTGTATGAGCTCTGTGACCTGCGCTACATGTTCAGGGCCCAGGTTACTATGTGCCCGTATAACCATAAGCTGCGCCAGCTTTTCTTCTTTGGAAAGCGTTTTGAAAACACTATCTACCCATGCACCTGCCGGCAACCTGCTGTTGTATTGCGCGAAGGAAATATTAAAAACAGAAAATGAGAAAATTACAAGGAGTGACTTCTTCATATGAGGGTCACAATTTAGGACAAATCATCAGACGATGGACCATAGATGATAGACCATAGTACCGTCATTTATTTTTTGAAAGTTTTTCTCTTCTTAAACCAGATGTTTGGATGGGAATTAACAACAATTTAGAACGGAAATCAACTATGGTCCATTGTTATCGTCCATTGTCTTCCCTTATCCAAATGATAACATCGTGTGGTGCTACTTCATTTCCGCCGAAATACGGGAAGAGCTGATAGCCTTTACCTGTTGTGGTTGTGCTCAATCGGGGAAGATCTTTTGTTATTCCATTAACCGAGAAGATGTATTCATGATCGCTGATACGAATAGAACAGTTCACTTCGGAACCAATACTGATGGCTGATAATTCTTTTGATACAACAGTCCCTGCATTGTAAACATAACCGAACAGGCGAAGAGAATCATCTGTCCACCTCCATCCAATCCGTGCACTGTACTGATGATGGTCCATGTTGTTATCTGAAAACCCATAGAGCTTGTTAATGTCGTATTGATTTTCCGCAATAGCTGCTGTGTAAATGGCAGTACTGTCGAAACGTACAGTAAATTTCATTTCGCTAACATCAACAGGTATGTATGTACTACGGTCGCAATACTGCTGTCCCTGGTGTATAGTATATTTAACGAATTGCCCGACGGGGGTATCTGTTTTTCCTTCAAGTTCCTGTTTTACTTTCCGGCATCCTGTAAAAAGAAAAAAAAGCACGAATACTGCAAAAATGGTTCTCATTGAATCGAGTTGGTGTTGACCGCGTAAAAAATAGTATGGATTTTTTATGATGCAAAGATTTTTAATAAAAATAATTTGATTTTAACCAAAGGAGGCGCAATGGGGAGTGGGGAGTAGGGAGTAGGAGGATCGTAAAAATTTACTTCTTTGAATGAAAAAATTTCATCCAACACTAATCCCCAATCCCTAATCCCGAATCCCTACTCCCTGATTCATACTCCCTAATCCCACTCCTTCTTCCTTTTGTCTGCGCGGTTAATTGTATTTTTGCAGGTCAAGTTGTTTTGTGGCTGATAGAATCCATCTTCTTCCGGATCATATTGCGAACCAGATTGCAGCAGGTGAAGTTATCCAGCGGCCGGCAAGTGCTGTAAAGGAAATGCTGGAGAACGCTGTTGATGCGGGTGCAACAGAAATCAGGCTGATCATCAATGATGCAGGCAAATCACTGATACAGGTTATCGACAACGGATCAGGAATGAGCGAAACCGATGCGCGCATGTGTTTCGAACGCCATGCCACATCCAAGATCAGCAATATCAATGACCTTTTTCACATACGCACCATGGGTTTTCGTGGTGAGGCCCTGGCTTCGATTGCAGCGGTAGCACAGGTAGAAATGAAAACACGTCGCGCATCCGATGATGCCGGCACCCTGCTTGAAATTGAAAACAGTATTGTTCTAAGGCAACACCCCGTTGCCATGACTCCCGGCACGAGCATCATGATGAAAAATCTTTTTTTCAATGTGCATGCAAGACGCAATTTTCTAAAAAGCAATACAGCAGAAATGCGTCACGTGATTGATGAATTCATCAGGGTTGCACTTCCGTTTCCTTCCGTATTTTTTTCACTGGTTAGTAATGGTCAGCAGATCTTTCACCTGGAAGCCGGAAGCCAGAAACAACGGATCATGCAGCTGCTCGGTAATCATTATAATGCCAGGTTGGTAAATGTAAATGAAGAGACAGACTACCTGAACATACGTGGGTTTGCAGGAAAGCCGGATACGGCAAAAAAAACAAGGGGTGACCAGTATTTTTTTGTAAACAATCGCTTTATTAAAAGTCCTTACCTGAATCATGCTGTTCAGAACGCATACCAGGATATGATTCCTGCAGACAGTTTTCCTATGTATGTTTTGTTTATTGACCTTGATCCAAAACAAGTGGATGTGAATGTGCACCCGACAAAACAGGAAATCAAATTCGAAGACGAAAAAATCATTTATGCTTTTGTTCAGGCAGCAGTAAAACATGCGCTGGCGCAATTCAGCATTACACCTACTCTTGATTTTGAACTTGACGGAAATATCCAGCGGCTTGAATCCATTCAAAGGCCTTTCACAGAAGACAAACAGGAAGCAACAAAAACATCAAATATTTTCCAGGCGTTTACAGAAGCCAACCAGGCACACCGGATTGATTCCGGAAGAAGTCACTGGAACGATCCTGATTTTACAATTAAAGGTGAAAGAAATTCAAATAGCGATCAAACATTCCAGTCGCTGGGTAGATATATTGTTGAAATGGATCCGGCAGCGGTAAATCATGCTCCCGCTAATGCCATCCATATTAATGATGTAACGGATCTCACGCAATTATTCCAAACTTATATCCTGTTGCCTGCAAGAAATAGTTTTTACTTGGTACACCAGCAGTCAGCACATGAAAGGATTATCTATGAAAGACTTTCAAAGGCACTACAAGGAAAACCTGTTGCAACCCAGACAAGCCTTTTCCCCGTTACGATAGAACTGACACCTTCTGATGCCGTGCTGTTACAGGAATTGATTCCGAATCTTTTACCTATGGGTTATACCATTGAACCATTCGGCAAATGTGCATTTGTGATACAGGGAACACCCGCAGACATTGACCAGGGAAATGAAAAATATATCCTTGAAAGGATTCTTGAACAATACAAACATTTTAATGCAGAACTGAAAATATCCGGAAGGGAGATTTTACTCCGGACGGTATCCATGCAGCAATCAGTAAAAGCAGGCACGCCACTTTCGGTAAAGGAAATGCAGCAATTGCTTACAGACCTTTTCCAATGCGAAAAACCGAATATTTCTGCAACAGGGAAACCCACCTTTCTTGAATTCAGCAGGGAACACCTGGAAAAAATGTTCATGAAATAATTTATTTCTTCATTTTATTATCTTCTTTCCAGAGCCTGAAACGAATAAAAACATTAACCGACTGATTTTTTTGTGCATTGACTTCACCTGTTGATGTAGTATAACGGATGAAAGGTTGTAAGCCTTTGGCATACCTGATGCCGCCGGATAACCGCTTCCATGTATATTCAGTGTTGAGTATTAACTGTACCTGTGATTTGGTAAAAAATGAACTGGAATCTGCATCAGTGTCTGTCTGAACAATTTTTTTGTTAACTGATTCTACCTGTGTTATATTATTTCTAAGGTGCGATTCATTTTCTGACACAGCACTGAAAAACCTGCTGTACATAAAGCCACCGCCAATGGACCATCCCGGACGAATGAAATAGTCAAAGCTGATTGGTACCTGGTGATAAAATGTTTTTTGCAGGGTTGAGATATTAGTAGTAGTAAAGGATGTAACCGTACCACCTGTTGAATCAAACTTCGTAGATGTTTCATTCACGTAAGCTACTTCCTTTACATTCTGCGGAGCCCCATAACGGAATTCCAGATGAAGAAGCCACTTCTCCTGTTTATGATACCTCAAGTAAATCGATGGAAAATAATCAGCAAGAGAACCCTTTCGTCCATAGTAATTATATGGCGATGATTGCTGCCCGGCAATGGGAAGCTGCTGCTGAAGGCCAATACCAATACTGAAATAATTTCTTTTCAAAGGTGGTGTCGCTGCGGTTGCAATAGAATCAACAGCCGGTTTTTTGACAACAGGACTGTCGATCTTCTTCTTATCATACACATGTATGGTGTCTTTATGAAAGTTCCCCGGATTGATATTTCCCGAATCCTTACCGGCATTTTTTTCAGGTGACTGGATAGTTTTGTGCAGATCAGCAGTAGTGGTTTGAAGAGATAAGTCTTTCGTTGTTGACCTTTTTTTCGGATCCAGACCCGCTGATCTTTTTCTGCTTTCATGTTGTAAAGCAAAGGAAGCAGTTGCGGCAGATGATATGATGCTTCCTGTTGCACGTTTATTGCTTCGCGAACGGGGAACCCCCGATGCCTTAATCGTGTTGTTTTTCTTCGGATTTGATTGAATGCTTTCTTGTATCACATCATTGCCAATGGTTTGATTTGTTCGCGTATTATTTGTTTCCTGCACCGGTTTTGAAATTGAAGATACATTCTGTGATGAAGCGGCAGTGGTGGAAATTTCATCAGCGTGTTTGTGATTATTTTCCCCGGAAACATTTTTGTCTCCGCGATGTTGTGTTGTTATTTGCGTAATAGGATTTCGTTTCCTGCTTTGTTCAGACACATCTGCTTTGCGTGATAATAATTGTTTTTCCGGATGAAATAATAACCATGCGATCAGAACGCCTGTTAATAATAACAAACCCCAACCGACGCAGCTTCTGAAAAAAATGGGTGGTGGAATGCGATCATCATCATCATTAAGGAGCAGTTTCATTTTCTGCCATGCCTCATTTTCATCAGGAATGGGCAGCTCATTCAACCGGCCTTTGATGATATCCTCATATGGTTCTCGTTCGCTCATGAATGTTTGTGATGTTGTTTTTCAATCATCTGCCGCAGGCTTTTCCTTGCTTCGCTCAAATGCCATTTACTTGTTCCCTCGCTGATGTGTAAAAGTGATCCAATCTCACGGTGATTATATCCTTCCATTACATAAAGATTAAATACAGCACGTGTTGCAGACGGAAGTTGGCGTACGAGTTGCAAAAGCTCTGATGCTTCCATTTTTTCAAACGCAACTGCAGGAATATGTATATCGGCCGCTTCATCCAATTCAAAGTGCGCCTGGTTTTTTTCCTGTGCATTAATAAAATCCAGGCAGCTATGAATGACAATCGTGCGAATCCATGTGTATAGCGTTGCCTGACCCGGGTCGTACCGTTGTATGTTTTTAAAAACTTTCAGAAATGCATTGTTCAGAACTTCCACAGCATTATTTTCGTTTTTAGTATACCGGAGGCAAAGCGATACCATTACCCTGTAAAAGTTTCTGTACAACTGTTCCTGGGATTTGCGGCTGCCTTTGATGCAGCCGCTGATGATAGCATCTATGTTTTCCGGTTCCCTGGTCAAAAGTTTTATTGCATTGTCCTAAAAGGTTTTTCGAACCCTGAAGTTGCTGCTCACATTGTGTAATACATTTTGTCCATCCCTGAACTGTCCGGTGAGGTTGCCTTCATAAAAATCGCCAGCATTTTGGGGAAAAGTGGTAAACGTAACATTAAAGGGCTGTACCAGTGTTACATTATTAAAATTCTGAACATTCAGACTGGAAAGAGCATAAGTACCAGCAGTCATTGCAGGATGAGTGAGATAGAAACTAAAATTATTTGAAGGAGGATTGAATCCATTAATACTTGTTGTAAACTGCGTTGTTCCCTGTAATGGTGTTGTAAAAGCTGTCATTGAATCACTTGGATTGACAGCTATTGTATAGTTCGTGCCATCAAGGGTATAATTGAGATATTGTGCAGCAGAACTACCGCAGGCAGATAGATTACCCATATTTAATACGGAAGATGTAATGTTCGGAGAAATAATATTCCCCTGCTGGCCCGATCCCTCATCTACCGGCAATACCTTGAGATCATTTATCTGCGAGATACATTGTACCACAGTTACCTGGAAGTTTCCTGTTGAATTCACAGCTGCAGTCCTTACTGTATTGTTATAATAAACCATCGCATATCCATTCGTTACAGCTCCGCCACTACAATTTTTCAGTGTACCCTGAATTGTAAGTACTGATGTTCCTGTACCATTAACACTTATAAAACCAAGATCTGTATTCCGGGTAACAGGAGGAATATTCTGACTATATATAACATTGTAACAGGGGTCAACTACTTCCATTACCAGGTTCACATTTGAGGGTACCAGCCCACTAACCTTGCCAAGTGAATCTGTGACACCATACGCCTGGATTGACGGTGTAGTGGTTGTTCTGATTCTTACCCATCCATTTACAATTGGTATATCTGATGGTGTGCGTAGCTGCATTGACAGGTAAAATGCTTCCATTGGTGCATCACAATTCCAGAAGCTGAAATGTTTTACGTCACCCACATAAAAATTTCCCTGCTTTGTTGCTGTTCCTTCTTCTTTCCAGATTCCGCTCTGTTCATCAACATACCATAAAGCAATTGTATTTGGCGCTGACGACTGTGATGCAGCCGGAATAACCATTTTAAGGGTTGCCGTATATCCTGATTTGATCTGTAGTTTCTCGGCTGAATTTGAAACAAGTTCAACAGCCACCATGCCAAATGACGACAAGATTACCCTTTGGTTGTTTTTGTCATTCGCCATAAATGAACCTGGAACAGTTTGTAAAATATCGGGAGAGGAGGGATCAATATAAGTTGCAATAACATTTACGATTCCCGAATAAGCACTTCCGTTGGAAGCATTTACCACAGCATTCGCAGGCAGAGATATTTTAGTTCCATTAGTCATTACTACTTCACCTCCCGCAGTGGAATTCACCCAGCCCGCAACAACTTTTTTCAGTAGTTTGATTGTTACCTGGTTTGCTCCCGATGTAGCCGCAAAAGTTCTGTATGCTTTGAAATAACTAGTTTTTTCAACTGTAACGAGCGCATCCCTGTTATTTAGCGGGGCATGAAGAATCCGGAAAAACCCATCTGCATCAGTCAGGGCATTCTTAGATCCAACTTTAACCAGGGCATCCTCTACCGGATCATCATTCTCATCCAGGATAACGCCTTGTATGGTAGCATCAACAGATGATGGCTGGCCATTATCAACAGGGTTATTATGAAAACTGACCTCTTTCTGACACTGGTAAAAAAAAGCTGAAACCAGGAGGAGTAACATGATGCGGGATAATCCTTTCATAAAAAGCATTTATGACATATACTGAAGAAATGAGAAAAGGGTTGGGTAGGGCGGAACGCTGCAAGCTGCGAGCTGCGAACAACAAGGGCTTGACAACAATTCACTCAATTCCGCTTCCTTACTTCTTCAATAAATTTTTCCACAGCCCGGCGGATGGCAGGCGCGGACGCCTGGTGGTTGTTTACCAGCACTGAAAAGATGAGCATCCTGTTCTTAGCAGTATACATGATACCACTGAAAGCAACAACACCCGAAAGCGTACCCGTTTTAGCATATATAAATCCACTATCCGATTTATAATAACCGGTGAGTGTTCCTGTATTACCAGTTGGCAGAATATTTTTTATCCTTTGCATACCGAACTCGGTCTGCATTTTATCCAGGATGGCAACAAGGTCCTTTGGGGTAAACAAATTATACCGGCTAAGACCCGATCCGTCTACCCAACGTGGACGTTGCGGAAGATCTTTCAGATCGGATTTGAGCAGGGTGTCTATAATCCTCGCATCATTCATCACTCCGATTTTTTCATTACTCACCATCAGTAGTGCCTGTTCCGCATAAAAATTATCACTCCGGTGCATCATCGGCGTTAGCAATGAATCAGTAGGCTGCGATCTCAATACGTCAGCCACAGATTCTTTCTGAACTGCAGGATATGCATTACCTGAAATTTCACGGTGAAGTGTATCCGAAAGAAGTTTTATAATAATGGAAAGATCCTCTGTATAAAAAGGTGTTTCAACCGATGAAACATTCCTGGTTCTTCTTTCAATAACAAAATGATTCGAGTTCATTTCCCGCTGGATCGACGAAGGAAAAAAATCCTGTTCAAGTGAACTGTCTTTGGCAAAGTATGCACTAAAAAAATGTGGCTGCACCTGGAGACTTTTCACCTGGCCTGAGGTTCTTACTACATTACCATAAATGGGAAAGGGACTTCTTTCAGCCATATAATTTTCGCTGTAGTCATTCCACGACCATCCGCTTCCCCAGCGGTTGTCGTGCCATGGACCAACATTAAAAAAAATTTTATTTGGAAATTTTTTCAGGAAATCAATTACAGGCTGCCTGCTGAATTCAGGCTGAAGAAAAGTAGGATCACCAGTGCCCTGCGCATAAAGATCACCGTTAAATACCAGGTAGCGCAGTCCGGGAAGACTGTCACCCAGGTATTTCAGTGCCGCATAACAGGTAGGCAGCTTGGTATTGCTTGCAGGGACGAAATAGTGCTCACCCTGGTAGTTGTACCAGTACTTTCCTGTTGCCGGTTCATACACACTAATTCCTACATGAGCTGTTGTTAATGACTCATCCTTTAAAATACTTTGCCTTGCAGACTTCGCTATCTGCCTGGAAGGACTGCAGGAAAAAAATAAAACGATTGGAACGAGA
>JBJMLW010000337.1:0-2480 GCA_045805105.1 Flavisolibacter sp.
TATTGTTCCTGAAGCTGGAGATGAAGTGCAGACCATGAAAGCAGGTTTGATGGAGATCGCGGATATTTTCGTTGTAAATAAAAGCGACAGGCCCGGTGCTGATGCGTATGTAAAAAATCTCAGGCAAATGCTGGCACCTGCATTTCATTCGCACAACCAGGAAGTTCCTGTTTTAAAAACAGTAGCAGAGGAAAAAAAAGGGTTGAAAGAATTATACAATGCGATTAGCAATCACCAGCAGAATTCAGATAACTATGAAAAAAGATCCTGGCTATTAACTGAAAGGATTCTTCAGCTGGTGCAAAAAGAGCGAATGAAAAACATTGATCGTTTGAAATTGAAGCTGCAGGTAGAAGCAGAATTGAAATCGGGTTCATTCAATTTATACCGCACGGCAACACGTTACCTGTAAGCCAGGGCATGAAGAAATGCATCTTCCATCCTGTTTACAGAAACTTCCCAGCTGAATTGAGTAACAATATTTTCAAATCCCTGCTGTGCAAGCTGGATTCTCTTCTCATGGTTTTTTAATAATTCGGTTAATTTTTTTACCATGTCGGGAACGTTTTTTGGTTCTGCAAGCAGGGCAGTTTTTCCATCAATTGCATAATCTGCATGACCACCAATTTTTGTGCATACAACTGCGCATCCGCAAGCCATTGCTTCAGCAGGAGGAAGCGCCCATCCTTCACCAAGACTTGGTGTGAAAAATATTGAACAAGAATTCATCAGCTGTGCAAGGTCATGCGACTTTTGTGTATAATTCATCCAGGATTCAATTTTCGGATGATCATATACTCCAAACAATTCAACATGCAGGTCGGGAAAAGTTTTCTTTACTTCTGTCAATGCCTTTAATCCATATTCTGTTCCTTTTCGTGGTTCTTCCGAATAAAGCATGATTATGGAATGTGGATTCCTTTCTTCCGGAACGATCCTCACATTGAACCTGTTTGTATCAACCGCATTGGGGATGTGCGTTGGCCGCTCTCCATTATATTTTTCAACAATTTTTTCAAGGTAATCTGCTATCACCAGATGATGTACAGGCAACTGATAAGATGCATGAACAAGATCTTCATGTCCTTTCCAGGTTTCATAATCCTGGATCAGGTTGAATTTTTGTCCCTTCGAAGAAGATAGCTTGCTGATCATGTATGTCATCTCCCACCATGTACACAAAGTAATGTCGGCATCAGGTACATAATCGTCAGTTATGGATGGAACAACAAGCGATTGAACATCTTCATGAAGATGAAACCATCGGGGACGACTGAGTCCACGCATCCTGTATTGGATCTGCTTCCACCAGACTGGCGATTTAATTTTCCTGTATGGTCGTTGAATGCTATGAATGACAATTACCCTGTGGCCTCTTTCACTCAGCCTGTTCGCGTATTCATACATAATCTTTGTTCCTCCACCGGGCTTCGTGGTAAGAAATGGAAGAACGATATTAATGTCCAGGCTTGTCATGATACTGCAAAGCTCATTCGATAAGCCATTTTAAGTTTGGAAAACATGGACTTTTTTTTAAAAAAGAAAATAATTCCCGCATTCCGTGAAAGAAAACGAAAAAGGCGAAGTGAAAATGTTCTGTTTTTTAATGTTAACAAAGCCGCATAGATTTGGTTTGCAAATTCCTTTTGGCCGGGTGTAAGTTCCTTCAATTGCAAAATGCTGCCAATGGTTTGAATTCGTTCATCTGCTTTGGCCCGGGTCTGTTTCCCTTCGTCTTTTTTACCAAGGGTAAGATTTGAATCGTGGTACCGGTGAAATGTAAGTACTTCTGTTGTTCCGATTATCTTTCCATAAGCTGCAGCGATGATCGCAAGCCACCAGTCGTAATACACTCCAGGTGGAAAAGGACCATTCATCTTCAAAAGTTTTTTCCTGAACATGATATTATGTCCTGATATGGTATTGAAAAACATGAGCTGGCGTACATCATTCCCTTCAAAGTGCCGGCGTTTTGACGACGTTTTTATTTCAGGCAAACCTTTCCTGAACCGAACCGACTGGCAGTGTGCCAGTAAAATTTCATCTTCCCTGAAAAGCTTCATCATCTTTTCGATTTTTTCTGCCACCCATACATCATCCTGGTCGCTTACTGCAATGAATTCACCCTGTGCGAGGTAAAATGACTGTTCGAAATTTTTATTATATCCCAGTTTCATCGGATTTACAACAAACCGTACCCTGTTATCCATGGATGCAAATTCCTGTGCAATTGTTTTGGATAAATCAGTAGAACGATCATCAACAATAAGTATCTCGAGGTTTTTATACGTTTGACTCAATAGGCTTTCCAGCTGTTCGCGAAGGAATGCTTCACCGTTGTAGGTGCACACGACAATGGAGACAAGAGGATCGGGCATGACTCATTTTCAATGTAAAAGTATATGATTTGAATCACGATTAAGTGAGAACAAGCGTGAAGAAATATTCAATAAAAAATGTTCACTGCTCAATTTGCGACA
>JBJMLW010000338.1:0-6172 GCA_045805105.1 Flavisolibacter sp.
AAGACACATTTGAAGCCTTGGCAAATCATTTTCTACCTGGCTCTACCATAGTTTTAAATGATACAAGGGTTCTTGAAGCGCGTATCATGTTTCAAAAACCTTCTGGTGGAATGATTGAAATTTTTTGTCTTGAACCTCATGCGGAAGCAGTGGAAATTTCTCTGGCACGGTGTGGATCTGCTGTTTGGAAATGCCTTATCGGAGGCGCTTCAAAATGGAAACACGGTTTGTTACTGGAAAAAAATTTAAAAGTTTCGTCCGGTGTACTCCATTTAACTGCAGCTTTTTTATCGAAGCAGTCTGAACATTTTCTTATAGAATTCAAATGGGAACCTGATGAATTCAGTTTTTCCGAAGTTTTACATTTTGCAGGAGCCATTCCGCTGCCTCCTTATATCAAACGATTGCCTTCGCCTATAGACCAGGAAAGATATCAGACTGTTTACGGTATTAATGATGGTTCCGTTGCTGCACCTACTTCATCACTTCATTTCACTAATGAAGTTTTTAATTCACTGGCATTAAAAAATATCAGAACATCGTTCATTACGTTGCATGTAGGTGCCGGAACATTCAAACCAGTAAAAGCTGAAAACATTCAGGAACACCAGATGCATGAGGAACCATTCAGGATTACAAAAATGTTATTGAAGGACCTGATGGATTCTCAAATGATCATTGCTGCCGGAACAACAACGCTTCGCACACTTGAAAGTGTTTACTGGCTGGGCATAAAAATCATGAAGGGATTACCATTAAATGACTTCAGGCTATTACAATGGGAAGCATATGAACTTGAAGAAACTGCAATCAATATCTCTTATAAACAAAGCTTAGAAAGCGTAACGGAGTATATGAACGAGCGGAATATTGCTACGCTTTATTGTTTTACCAGCCTGATTATTGTTCCAGGATATAAGTTCAAAATACCTTCTGCATTAATTACAAATTTTCATCAGCCCCAGTCTACACTTCTTCTTCTGGTAGCCGCTTTTATAGGAGAAGACTGGAAGAAAGTTTACAGCCATGCATTGAATAAAGGTTTTCGTTTTCTTAGTTATGGAGACAGCAGTCTTTTATGGAGAAAATGATTCATGAGAGTCACATCATTCATGAATGGTTTTTACCGGAAGGTCAATAGTAAAACAGCTTCCCTTTCCCAGTGTACTTTCAGCCCGGATAGCACCTTCATGAGCTTCAACTACTGTTTTTACATAACTGAGTCCAAGACCGAATCCCTTTACATTGTGAATATTACCAGTATGCGCGCGGTAAAATTTTTCAAATATTCTTTTTACCGATTCGCGGGTCATTCCAATTCCGTTGTCTTCAATCCTGATAGTAAATTTTTTTTCATTGGATGATGTTGATATTGTAATTCGTGGTGGAACATTTTCCTTTGAATATTTTACTGCATTATCCATCAGGTTGTTGACAAGGTTGGAAATATGAACTTCATCTCCTTCAATCAGGTCGTTTGAAGCTTCGAGGTTTGTTTCCAGCGAACCTTGCTTTTCCTGCAGCCTGAGGATAAAATTATCGGCAACATCACGTATGATCTGGTGTACATGAAGCGGCTTCAGGTTAAGCTGTACTTCCTGCCGGTCAAGAAGCGCTGATTTTAAAATGGTTTCCACCTGCCTGTTCATTCTCTGGTTTTCCTCCTTGATGATGCTGCTAAAATATAAGAGCTTTTGTGAATCACGCTGCACCTTTTCATTTTTGATCGCATCAACTGCAAGAGAAATTGTAGCAATGGGTGTTTTGAATTCATGAGTCATGTTATTGATGAAATCATTTTTAATTTCACTCAGCTTTTTTTGCCTCAGCATTGTATGAACCGTCAGGTAAAAAGCTGTAACAATAACAAGTGTAAATAAAATAGCAGCGATAATGCGTGGTCTGAGGTCTTTAAAAACTATATCACTGATCTGTGGAACTACGATGATAAGAATTTCATCCGGCGTAAGATTTTCTGTAGCTGAGCCAGGCGGTGGTGCAACGAGTGAAATATATCTCCAGTGATTCAGTGTATCATCATACCAGGAAACGAAATTCTGCGATTGTCTTTCCGGGTATTGCATTTCGCTTCCACTCAATACAGCAAGTGCAAACTCAAAAGGGACATCTTCCAACCGCTGAGATACAAAAGATGATTTTATCTTATCATAAATTTCCTGCGATGTAAACCGATTACCAACCATGTAAGGTTTGAAGTATTCAGTACTGAGGTCGTCATCATTGCCCGGAAAAGTTTTGTTGACATTCGGAGCGCCTTTGTATTGAGATAATTCAGAACTGATGGATTTGGTTACACCTTCAATTTTGTCTTTCAACTGGTCTTCCTTAAGTAATAACATATTCCTTAACCACGAAAACTGGATGTATATAATTCCGATCAGTGATACTGAAATAAGAATAATGATTATGGGAAAAATTCGTTTCACTCAGGGAAGATGGTGAATATTTGCTGTTTGTAAAAATATTGAGCCATTCTGCTAATTTGGTGGCATAAGATTGTTATGCATTATTTTTAACACATCTAGCTTATTTATTCGTATGACTCAACCGGCAGCAGGGATTTTATTGATTGCAGATCCATTTCTGAAAGATCCGAATTTCATGAGGACTGTTGTATTTCTGACCGAACACAGGGATGATGGAACAATTGGATTTGTTCTCAACCGCCAATATGAAAATACACTTGATGAACTGATCCCTGAAGTAGAAGGATATAAGCTTCCTGTTTATTATGGCGGACCTGTTCAGATGAATACCATTCATTTCCTGCATCGGTATCCTGAGGAAATCCAGGGTGGCATTGAAGTAATGAAAGGTATATACTGGGGAGGTGATTTCGATGCAGTAATCAGCCTGATAAATGCAGGTAATGCCGACCCGGAAAAGATCCGGTTTTATATTGGATATTCAGGCTGGAGTCCGGGTCAACTGGATACAGAAATGTCTGAGAAAACCTGGCTTACTGTGGAGGCGGTAAGGAAACTTGTATTTCATCCGAATGCAGAGGAAATTTGGAAAGATTCGCTTAAACACCTTGGTGGTGAATACGAAATGATGATCAATTTCCCGATTGATCCACAATTGAACTGACTTCCTTTCAATAAAAATTTCTGAGAAATTTTTTTGTATTAAAAAATTTTGCTTCCTTACTAAAAAAAGCATGGACACATATGCACAACCTACCACAGATATTTTTCTTGATGAGCCTATTGAATATGGCACCTTCTGGGAAAGATTAGGCGCATATATCATTGATGTCATCATTCTGATTATTCCAACACTGATCCTTCAATATATGATTAATGATGTAGGATCAACACTGATTTCGATAGCAATTGACTGGTTGTATTTTGCCTTGCAGGAATCAGGTCACAACCAGGCAACAATTGGCAAAAAAGCACTTGGCCTTAAAGTGACATCGATGGATGGACAACGCATTACTTTTGGCCAGGCTTCCGGAAGGTATTTTGGAAAGATTATTTCAGGACTTATACTTTGTATCGGGTATTTAATGATTTTGTGGGATGACAGAAGGCAGGGACTGCACGATAAGATGGCAGGAACCCTGGTTATTAAAAACAGGCAATGAGTTAAATAAAAGTCTCCCTTTATGGGAGACTTTTATTAGAACGATACACCGACAGCTGCACCATAAAGCCTGTACTTTTCCGTTTCAATCCCAACTCTGTAGAATGCTCTGACGAAATAAATCTTCTGGTTAATGTTCACCTTGAGTCCTCCATGAACCATCGGACCGTAAGATTTTCCCTTGATATGATCTGAACCGTAAATGCTTCCATTTACATAATAATCATAAACCTGGTTTGTATATGTATATCCAAATCCGGCTCCGGCAAATGCTCCAATACCTGCTTCACTCTCCCTGGTTGCACCTGCGCCTACATTATAATCGAGCATTATAGGCAGGTCTGCAGTAAGGCTGATGCTTCCACCTTCTGTTGAATTCACTCTTCCACTGATACCTAATGTCAGCGGAAATCCTAATGAAACTGCACCTGCATCACCTTCAACGATATTATATTTCGGATAAAGAAAAAAACCATAGCCAACTATAGCGGGTTTTTCGGTGCCCGGGTCAGCATTTTTGGGTATGCGGCCGGTGCCATACAATACCGATATCCCTGTAGATATCCTGAACTGAGCTTTTACACCCATGGTTAACATGAACACAAAGGTCATGCATGAAATGATTTTCATTCTCATAGAATTAGTTTAGTTACAGACAATATATAATTTCAAATTTGAATATGCAATGCATCCGGCGCATAAAAAAGCCCTCCTTGAATAAGGAGGGCCACTAATATAAAATGTTGGCTAAGCCACAACTGTTGCGCCTTCCACCAGAACTGTTACCTTATTATTCAGCACTTCTACAAAGCCGCCCTGGATGTCGTAATGGTCTGTATGGTTCTGTTTATCACGTAAAACTTTTACCCGGCCGGCTTTTAAAGCACTCACGAGAGGTGCGTGCCTGTCCAGTACTTCGAACGAGCCACTGATGCCCGGCATTTGAATGCCATACACTTCGCCACTGAATAATTTTTTTTCCGGAGTTAATATTTCGAGGGTCATGCTGGTAACTGGTTACTGGGTATTGTTGCTTCTCTATCCCTGCGCTTGTGCCAGGAGTTTCTTGCCTTTTTCAATTGCATCATCAATTGTTCCAACGAGGTTGAAGGCAGCTTCCGGAAATTCATCCACTTCACCATCCATGATCATATTAAATCCGCGGATGGTTTCTTCAATCGGAACGAGAACACCTTTCAATCCTGTAAATGCTTCTGCCACATGGAATGGTTGTGATAGGAAGCGTTGAACTTTCCGTGCACGTGATACCACGAGTTTATCTTCATCACTTAATTCATCAAGTCCAAGGATTGCAATGATATCCTGCAATTCTTTATATCTCTGAAGAATGAGCTTTACCCTGTTCGCGCAATTATAATGGGCATCGCCAACCACTGAAGGCATGAGGATACGTGATGTAGAATCGAGGGGATCTACCGCAGGATAAATTCCAAGGTCAGCTATTTTACGGGAAAGAACGGTTGTAGCATCCAGGTGAGCAAATGTTGTTGCCGGTGCCGGATCCGTAAGGTCATCAGCCGGAACATATACTGCCTGAACGGATGTGATAGAGCCATTTTTTGTTGAAGTAATTCTTTCCTGCATCAGCCCCATTTCCGTAGCGAGAGTCGGCTGGTATCCTACAGCTGAAGGCATACGACCAAGAAGAGCTGAAACTTCAGAACCAGCCTGTGTGAAACGGAAAATATTGTCAACGAAAAAAAGTATGTCGCGTCCTTTGCCTGTGCCGTCACCATCACGATAATATTCAGCAATGGTTAATCCTGATAATGCTACACGCGCTCTTGCTCCGGGAGGTTCATTCATTTGTCCGAATACAAATGTTGCTTTTGATTCTGCCAGGTCGGTTATATTTACCTTGCTCAGGTCCCAGCCACCTTCTTCCATACTATGTTTAAAAGCATCGCCATAGTTCATGATCCCGGCTTCAATCATTTCACGCATCAGGTCATTTCCTTCACGTGTTCTTTCTCCCACACCTGCAAAAACAGATACACCGGCATACGCCTTCGCGATATTATTGATGAGTTCCTGGATCAAAACGGTTTTTCCTACACCGGCACCACCAAAAAGTCCGATTTTACCACCTTTGGAATAAGGTTCTATCAGGTCAATTACTTTAATTCCAGTAAAGAGAATTTCGGAAGCTGTTGAAAGATTTTCAAAAGCAGGCGGTTTCGCATGGATCGGGCGGCCATTAACTTTTGGAACAGGTGGTAAACCATCGATCGGATCTCCTGTTACATTAAAAAGGCGTCCCTTGATCTGATCGCTTGCAGGCATTTTTATTGGACCTCCGGTATCAACAACATCCACGCCCCTGGTCAATCCTTCAGTACCGTCCATAGCAATGGTCCTAACGCTGTCTTCGCCCAGG
Organism: Flavisolibacter sp.; assembly: GCA_045805105.1. GTDB lineage: Bacteria > Bacteroidota > Bacteroidia > Chitinophagales > Chitinophagaceae > Flavisolibacter. Next base: position 6,008 of record JBJMLW010000338.1, read on the forward strand.
TGATTCTGAACCTCAAGAACAAGTGTATCCCCATTATCTCTTTTAATTTCCAGTGCATTGTAAATCTCGGGAAGGCTTCCGTCGAACTGAACGTCTACAACGGCGCCGATGATCTGTTTTACCTTACCAACTTTTGCCATATAAAGCTTTTAAAACAAGTTTCCA
>JBJMLW010000339.1:0-2586 GCA_045805105.1 Flavisolibacter sp.
TCCACTGGCCCTTTTCTTTCCAAAATGAAAGTTCCTGCGGAAGATGTGCGGAAGAATGATTTATAATAAGAATCGCCTTGTATTTATCACCTTTCTTGTAAATCTCGTATTCAGCTACTGTGTTTTGGATGAGGATGTGCGAGTAAAAATTATTCATAAAGGTTTCGGATTAATTCGTTTGCAAACTAAGAAGAGTTCTCTGTTTTTGCAAGTAATTATACCCTGTATTTCCGTAATTTCCGAAATATGAATGAAGATTTTGAACTGCCTGTAAACATAAACGGAAATGAAAAAATATTCAGAGGAAAGTTTCTTCGAACAGGGTACAGTTATAAAATAGAAATCGAAACAGGTGATGAAGTTCTGCTATTTGAACCTGATGAAGAAAGAAACTGGAGGGCTGTTTTGCTTTCCGATACGAAGGAAGCTTCACGAAATATTCAAATAGGCATTTATCAATCTATAGCAGATGCGCTGGATAGAGTTTTCAGGGTTAGCTGAGACTTTGATAAATTGATACATTAATACTTGATTGGTTGATTTTAAAACCTATGGAGTGGACGTATCCACTATAAACTATCAACGTATCAACATCCGATCACAACTAATAAGTAAACACCTTCTCCGTAGTTTCTATCACAGTGGCATGGAACTGATGCAGGGCGAGCTCCAAATCTTTTTCAGTGAATTTCCCGGTAAGGGTAAAATTGTTCGTGTTCATTAAAAATCCCACGGAGACATGTTTGGAAAACATAGCCATGTCAATCAGACATTGGAATTTCAACGTTTGTTTTTCCATTGATAAAGGCTTGATTTTACACTAAAGTAAATCTAGTAAAAAAAATGTGTACGCAAAACACATGAGCATCAATAATATGAATAACTGAATTATTCACATATCATTTTATTGACCTTTATAACGGCTGCAACTGAAATGTAGCGGGCCCGGCATAAGTTATACACAGCCGGTTTTTTTTATTTTTAATGTTGCTTGTTCCTTCGTGTTCATCTTTTTTATCAGAGATGAGGAGAGTACGCTAACCGCAGCCTGGCAAGTTCTCTTTATCATGCAAAGCAGAAAGATTCCCGTAATTTGTTTTACTGTTTAAAAACATAACTACTGATTGGATTAATTAAGAAAACAACCACTTGATGAAGCCATATATACTTGCACTTGACCAGGGTACAACCAGTTCGAGAGCCATGGTATTTGATAAATCAGGAAAAATAAAGTCTGTAGCCCAAAAAGAATTTACCCAGATTTATCCGAGACCCGGATGGGTGGAACATGATCCATCTGAAATCTGGACATCACAGGTAGCTGTTGCAACTGAGGCGATATTGAAAGGTGGTTCTTCGCCCGCTGAAATTGCCGCTATTGGAATTACAAACCAACGTGAAACGACAGTTCTTTGGGAAAAGTCTACCGGTAAACCCATTTACAATGCAATTGTCTGGCAGGACCGTCGTACTGCTTCGTATTGTGATGATCTCAGGGCAAAGGGACATGATGTTCAGATACGCGAAAAAACAGGTCTTCTCCTTGATGCATATTTTTCAGCAACAAAAATCAGGTGGATCCTTGATAATGTTTCAGGTGCACAGAAAAAAGCGGAATCAGGTGATTTGCTTTTTGGTACCATTGACAGCTGGCTCCTATGGAATCTCACTTCCGGTAGTGTGCATGCAACGGATGTTAGCAATGCTTCCAGAACACTTCTGTTTAATATTCATTCTCTTGAATGGGATGCCGGACTTTTAAAGCTATTTAATATTCCTAAGCACATATTGCCGGAAGTTAGATCGTCCAGTGAGGTGTATGGTGAAACTGCAGGTAAATTATTTGCTGCCAGAATACCGGTAGGAGGAATGGCAGGTGATCAACAGGCTGCGTTATTCGGGCAGATGTGTAACCAGAAAGGCATGGTTAAAAATACTTATGGTACCGGATGTTTCATGCTGATGAATATTGGTGACAAAGTAGTGATGTCAAAAAATAAACTGGTAACTACTGTTGCGTGGAAGATCAATGATAAAGTAAGTTATGCTCTTGAGGGAAGTATTTTCATTGGAGGGGCTGTTGTACAATGGCTGCGGGATGGATTAGGAATTATTAAAAATTCAAATGAAGTAGAATCACTTGCTTCAGGGGTTCCTGATAACGGAGGTGTATACATGGTTCCTGCATTTGCAGGAATGGGAGCTCCTTACTGGAACCAGCATGCCCGTGGTACAATTGTAGGAATTACAAGAGGTACAACATCAGCACATCTTGCACGCGCTGCTTTGGAAAGTATTGCTTTTCAAACAATGGATGTACTGAAAGCAATGGAAGCTGATGCCGGAATTCGTATCAGTGAATTACGCGTGGACGGTGGTGCCACTATTGATGATTTGCTGATGCAGCTACAGGCAGATATATTGCAGGCAAAGGTGGTGAGGCCCGTCATTACAGAAACAACAGCACTGGGTGCAGCTTTTCTTGCCGGTCTTGCAGTAGGTTTCTGGAAAGATGTGGAAGAAATACAATCACAATGGCAGGTCAGCAATATATTTCAACCTTCAGTATCTTTTAATGTAACTGAA
>JBJMLW010000340.1:0-4907 GCA_045805105.1 Flavisolibacter sp.
GATCCTTGTAGTTAGTAATGTAAACCTTATAAAAGGTAGAATAGTTATCATCTTTTACGCGAAAGACTACAGATCCAAAAAGATCATCGTGCTCTGCGAGTTCTACAAAACCAATGGCATGAATTTTTTTTCCGCGACGGATCACTTCATCACTACCATGTGTGTAAACGTATTTGAGAAGATGTGGTAAAGCCAAGAAATCAGATTTTTTGTTTCAGGTTTCTCGCAAGTGCGTCAAAAAACAAAGTCGAACTTCATTAAATAAGGTACAGTTCCCTCATAAATACTTTGCGTCTTTGCGTGAAACCGTGCCCGCCATTGTGGTTGGGGCAATCTGCAAAAGTAACAGAAACCTTTTCAGATAACCTGATAAATTAGGGTATTTCTGAGTTAAATTTCAATTAACATACTTCAATATACTAGGCCTGCAATACTAGTTTCCCATTATAGTATTCAGGAAGAATGTTGGCAAGGTCAGGAGTGAGGCAATGACGGATATCTTTTTCCAGACCAAAATTCATTAGCCGGTGATAGTGTGAAGCTTCATTTTTTTTCATAAAGTCATAGAGGTCATTGTGTGCCAGTTGATAAAGATTCTCTGCCATTCTCGATGAATCGCAATTAATAGTAAAATGATCTTTAATAGCGGCTACTACTGCACCGGCAAATAAACTGTCTTCCATATTAACCCTGTCTTTCCATCCCGCACAGCCCAGAATCACATTTTTTTTCATTTCTTTCAGGTGATCACAAACAGCAGAAAGATTTAAAAATGATCCTGTAATAATTTCTGTTGCTCCTTTTGCAAGAGCCATGTGTAAAAGCTTAGTTCCATTTGTTGTAGTTAACACCAGAGTTTTCCCTTCTACAAAACTTCTTGGGTATTCAAAAGAAGAATTTCCATATTGAAGTCCTGGTGCTACCTGGCCGTCTCTTTCTCCCGCTGTAATGCATTCCAGTTCCTTTCCCAATTGAATGCATCTTTCCACACTATCAACCGGAATAATTTCCCTGGCACCGTTATACAAAACAGTAGCAATTGTTGACGTTGCACGCAGAACATCTATAACAACAACAATAGTATTACTAACGTCGTAAAGGTGTAAGAGCGACGGAGAAAAAACTGTATAAAGTGCCGGTTGACTCATTACGTTAAATATTGTTTCCACTGGTTGCCTTCCGCAACCTGTTTAATCATCTCGTTTCTTGATTCCAGCAATTTCTGCATGTACTTTTTGAGATAAATATTATTTATCAGCCTTCCGAAACTGCCATAAGGAGATTCAAAATGAAACTGGTCTATCATCAGTGTTCCATTTTCAACTACTTTGAAATAATGTTCATGTTTCATCATTACAAAATCACCAGTTACCTGTTCGTCAATAAAATATTCAGGACGTTTCATTTCCTTTACAATCGTCTTTAAAAATCTTTTTTTAAACAGGTGCCTGGCTTCCCATGTTACACTATCACCTGTTTCCATCAAACCGGCAATTTTACCATTGATGATTTTTTCGCCATAATTTTTCATGGACGCACGGTGAAGTTCAACGCTTCTGCTCAGGTCAAATACCCTTTCTCCCGGAGCAGCAATGAATGTAGTAAGATGAATAAATGGCATTATACAAAAGGAATCTTGACGATTTTAGCCTGTAGCAGTTTGTCGCGCACTTTAATAAATACCGGTGTGTCTATGGCCGCAAAGGCAACCCGAACATAACCCATCCCTATTGCCTTCCCGAGGCTTGGAGATTGCGTTCCGGATGTTACATAACCAATCGGTGCACCCAGCTGGTCCTTGATTTCATAATGATTTCTCGGAATGCCCTTGTCTATCATTTCAAATCCAACCAGTTTTCTTTCTATTCCATTTTCTTTCTGATCCTGTAAAATTTCTTTCGCTGTAAAGTCTTTTGAAAATTTTGTTATCCAGCCAAGTCCGGCTTCCAGTGGCGATGTGGAATCATCTATATCATTTCCATACAGGCAATAACCCATTTCCAGACGCAGTGTATCCCTTGCTGCCAAGCCAATCGGCTTCAAACCCTGCGATTCTCCTGCTTTGAAAATAGCATCCCATATTTTGTCAGGGTTCCCATTTTCATTTTTAAAATAGATTTCAACACCGCCTGCACCCGTATAACCGGTTGCACTGATAAGAACGTTTTCCACGCCGGCAAATTTTCCTTTTACAAACGTGTAATATTTAAGATTCATTATATCCATTTCCGTCAACGGCTGAAGAATTTTAGTAGCATTTGGACCCTGAACGGCAAGAAGACAGGTATCATCTGAAATATTATGCATTTCTGTATCACGAAAATTGTGTGAACTGATCCAGCTCCAGTCCTTTTCAATGTTACTTGCATTCACCACAATCATATACACTTTATTTTCTTCTATGCAATAAATGAGGAGGTCGTCTACAATACCACCTTCCTTATTGGTCATGCAACTATATTGCGCTTTGCCGGCCGTTAGTTTTGATGCATCGTTTGTAGAGATCCGCTGGATAAGGTCGAGCGCACCGGAACCTTTCAACATGAATTCACCCATATGACTGACATCAAATACCCCTGCATTTTTTCTTACAGTCTGGTGTTCATCATTTATTCCACTGTAACTGATTGGCATATTGTAGCCGGCAAATTCCGCCATCTTTGCTCCGGCTGCAATATGTTTTTTCGCGAAGGGCGTATTCTTCATCCTCAAAATTTAGGCTGCAAAAATAAGGGAAGGGCTGCTACTGCTTGCTAATTCCTGGTTCGTGGTTGCTGGTTTACGCTCCATAATTTTCAATCCGGGGGTAACTCTGAATGCATTTCTTTAGCCGGCCTGTACTTGTAAATTGAACAGTGAATATTGAAAGTTAGACTTTCAGTCGCAAAGAAAAGGCTCCCGAAGGAGCCCCAAGTTACCCCGATGTTTTAAATCGGGATCCAACTTCAACCGAGTTTAAATGATCAAAGGAACAAATGATGGAGGCATCATTGCATTATTACTATTCTTGATGGTCTTAATAAGATTTCCTGTTGAACTGGAATCCGGAGTATCATTATTCTTCTGCAACTTTTGTTTTTCCCGTTCAATTTCCAGTCTTTCACTTTCGTTTCTGCGTTCTTTTTCTTCCAGGGTCCGTAAGTTATCCTGATCAGTTTTCTTTTCATGAATACCGCTCGCGTCGTGAACTACCCTATCCAGTTTTACAAGTTTGCCTTCTGTTGTCATCACATAATCCACGTTTTCTTCCCAATCAAAACCATAATCATTATCCCAGTCAATGTTATAATCTCCACGACCATTCCAATAGTGTTCATTCCTGAAATTTCTTCTCACTACCCATGGATTGTACGCATGCACAAGAGACTCATCAAATCTTATTTTTTTCCCAACAGGAACCTGAATTTCTATTATCACACCCTGGCCGCGAAACTTGCTGAACCTGTCGATGACAATGCCACTGCTCATATTTAAAATACTATCCTGTGTTCCTGCATAGAAAACAATTCTATCGGCACGTGCCTGTGCATCTTTTTCAGTGCTGCCGAAACTATATTTATATACAATGGCATGATAAAGAGAATCATCGCTTTTTTCAATTCTCACCTTTACATTATTATACTTCATGCTATCATCCGAAATGTCCCAACCAGTGTTTTCATTTCTCATCCATCCAAAGCTTCCATTATAACGGATTTCAGGCTGATTAACCCTTACGATCATATTATCAATAGCAGGAGAAACAAGCGGTACATCAGATTGAACTCTTTCATACCTTCTGAAGTCTTTGGCAATACTTGCTGCAAAGCTGATGGCACATACCCAGCCGATTACCCATAATCCGCCAAAGATCCAGCCCAGGTACCTGCTTCTTGAACGAACTCGTACAATTCTGCGGATCAGCCATGTCATAAATGCTATAATAGGTACGCCGATAAAGAAAAGTATGCTTCCCCACGCCAGTATTTTTTGCAAAGTGGAGGTCCACAGGAAATTATTGATCGGCCACCAGGCAACACCACCAAAGATGATCGCCATTAATGCTGCAAACAATGCAAGCGTAATACAACCCGCTACAAAAATGAAGAAGGCTTTGAATATAACACCAATCGCATGCAAACATCCATGTGCAACCGGGCGGCCGGTTGAGGCAACATCACTGGCAAAAGCTTTTCCGCGTGTGTTTGCAAATTCTGAAGCCCTTGTGCTCCATTGCTGCGCAGATGATTTTACTTCCTGCCCAAACCCTTCAATCCTTTCTTTGAAATCACTCATTCCTTCTTTCACATTCTGCCTGATTCTGTTCACATCAACCTTTTCACCACGCATTTCCATTTTTTCAAAAGGACTGCTCGCTTCAGGAAGTACAATCCAAAGAATTATATACGCCAGCACAAATGTTCCGCTGAATGATCCAATGAAAATGTTTGGAAATATGTCCCTCTGCCAGTAAAAGAAAATTCCATTTAATACTCCGAATAGAATATTCAGAATTAATGGTGTTGCAAAAATGAGCCTGAACGCCCAGGATGGTTTATTGAAATATGCTGCAAGACCGCCGGCTACTCCGGATATTACCCTGTCATCAGGATTTCTGAATAGTCTTTTTCCTACATAAGTATCCAGGTCGCGTACAGGAAGAATAATCCATAAAAGAATATAAATGAGAATACCCATTCCGAAACCGCCAAATGTGATGATGGCGAAAATCAATCTTACAATGGCTGGATCAACATTCATGTAGTTGGCAATACCTGCACACACACCACCAAGAAATTTATCAGATGAATCACGATACAGCCTTCCTTTTGCTCTTCTTGGCTGAGCTGTTTCTTTCTGATAATTACCTGTGGTGGCTGAAGAAGCAGCTGCTTTTTCTTCCGCATCTGCCCTTTCAAAATCTTCTA
>JBJMLW010000341.1:0-5193 GCA_045805105.1 Flavisolibacter sp.
CGCAGGAGTAAGCGAAAAAAAGGGCTCGTTCAGTCTATAACAGCAGGTTCAGAACATTTCTGGCCCTCATCAGAATTTCATGTGCGGGTGAAAGAGATCAACACGGCAATACATGAGTTACCCCAGGTGCTAAAAACAGTTTCTGTTTTATACCTGGAAGGTTATAAATACCACGAGATCGCGAAGGTTTTAAACGAACCCATTGGGACGATCAAAAGCAGGATACACTTTGCAAAAAAAATGCTACAAAATAAAATAGACCGTTGAGAAAAAAAGCAATCATTATCGGGGCTGGTTTTGCAGGCTTATCTTCTGCAGCTTTTCTTGCGAAAGCCGGATGGCAGGTAACTGTTGTAGAAAAGAACAATACGGCAGGAGGCCGGGCACGACAACTGCAGGAAAAAGGCTTCACTTTCGACATGGGTCCTAGCTGGTACTGGATGCCAGATGTTTTTGAAAGATTCTTTGCACAATTCGACAAACAGGTTTCAGACTATTATTCACTTGAGAGACTTGATCCCTCTTACAGGATTTACTGGGACATGGTAACTATGGATGTACCTGCAGATTTTGAGAAGTTGAAAGTTGTTTTTGAAACAATCGAGCCTGGAAGCAGTGTAAGGCTGGAAGCATATTTAAAAGAAGCTTTTGTAAAATACAAGATCGGCATGCAGGAGCTGGTATACAAACCTGCACTATCATTTACAGAATTCCTGGATCTGCGGTTGATAAGGAATGCACTAAAGCTTGATGTTTTTACTTCTATGAAAACACATATCAGTAAATACTTCAAAAATAAAAGGTTGAAGCAATTAATGGAGTTTCCTGTTCTTTTCCTGGGAGCACTCCCGGAAAATACACCTGCCCTGTATAGCCTTATGAATTATGCTGACATGATCGGAGGAACCTGGTATCCCCAGGCCGGAATGTTTACAATTGTAAAAGCTATGCAGGAAGTGGCTGAAGACCATGGAACGGATTTCTATTTCACCGAAGAAGCAAAGTCAATCGAAATAAAAAAAGGACGGGCAGTAAAACTTCATACATCACGAACTGTCTATGAAGCCGATGTAGTGGTCAGCGCAGCGGATTATCATTTCACTGAAGCGAATCTTGTTCCGGCAGCGTATCGTTCTTATCCCGAATCTTACTGGGACAAAAAAATCCTCGCACCTTCTTGCCTCATGTATTATGTCGGCTTGAATAAAAAGCTGGATAATGTATTACATCACTCTTTATTCTTTGATGTTCCTTTCGATCGCCATGCAAAAGAAATTTATGAAGATCCAAAATGGCCCGGTGAACCATTGTTTTACTTAAGTGTTTCTTCAAGAACAGATAATTCCGTTGCACCTGAAGGTTGCGAAAACATGGTGTTCTTAATCCCTGTTGCTTCGGGGCTTCCCGGTGATTCGGAAGAACTAAGGCAATTCTATTTTGAAAAAATTATTAAAAGATTGGAAAAGCATACCGGCCAGGATATTCGGGATTCAATCGTATTTAACCGGTCTTATTCGGTTTCTGATTTTACACGTGATTACCATTCTTACAAAGGAAACGCTTATGGCCTCGCTAATGTATTAAAACAAACAGCCATTTTAAGGCCGTCCTGCAGAAGTAAAAAAATAAAAAACCTTTTCTATGCAGGTCAGTTTACTGTACCAGGACCAGGTGTGCCCCCGAGCCTTATCAGCGGTGAAGTGGTGGCCCGGCAAATAGTGAAATCTTTTAGTTGATATGACGATTGAGTTATTCCATAAGGTGAGTCATGAATGCAGTAAGATCGTAACAACACGCTACAGTACTTCCTTTGCTTCCGCCATCAAATTATTACATAAAGAGTTGCGCGAACCTATTTTTAATATCTATGGGTTCGTTCGTTTTGCCGATGAAATCGTTGATAGTTTCCACGGGCATGATAAGCGCTATTTGCTGGAAAAATTTAAGGCTGAAACATTTGAAGCCATTGACCGCGGTATTAGTTTGAATCCTATCCTGAACAGTTTTCAGGAAACAGTAAGAGAATACGGGGTAGATCACAGGCTGATAAATGCATTCTTCAAAAGCATGGAATCAGACCTTGAAAAAAATTTTTATGACCAGCAGGAATACGAAACTTATATCTATGGATCGGCGGAAGCCGTCGGCTTAATCTGTCTCCATGTTTTTTGCGAAAAGAACCGTCAATTATATGAACAGCTCAGGCAACCGGCAAGAGCACTTGGCTCGGCATTTCAAAAGGTGAATTTTTTGCGGGATATACAGGCTGATAACCATGAATTATCGCGCATGTATTTTCCAGGTTGTAATTTCCAGGATTTTTCAGCGATCGATAAAGAGCAGATCGAAGAAGATATTGAAAAAGATTTCAGGAACGCAATTAAAGGCATTCTGCTTCTTCCTTCAAAAGCTAAATTTGGTGTGTATGTAGCATACAAATATTATTATTCCCTGTTCAATAAAATAAAAACTGCCCCGCCGAGGCAGCTATTACATCAAAGGATACGAATCAGTAACTATCAGAAACTATTTATTATGGTGAGGGCGGGGGTAAAAAATGGACTACGTTTGATCTGAACCAGCTTGCTGGCAGGCTTTTAGTAAAATAAAATGCATTAAGAAGTAATTCAAAAAATGAGCACATCAGAAGTGATACTGGTAAACGAAAAGGATGAGCCTATTGGTATGATGGATAAAATGGAAGCCCATAAAAGCGGTTTGTTGCATAGGGCTTTCAGTGTATTCATTTTCGATAGTAAAGGCAGAATGCTTTTGCAACAACGTGCTGCACAAAAATATCATGGTGCACTCCTCTGGACAAATGCATGTTGCAGTCACCCGTACCCTGGCGAAAGCACTATCAATGCAGCACACAGAAGACTGAAAGAAGAAATGGGTTTTTCGGTAAAGCTTGAGGAAATATTTTCGTTCTCTTATCACGCAGAGGTTGAAAATGGTTTAACGGAACATGAATTCGATCATGTATTTGCTGGTGAATATGATGGAGCAATAAAATTGAACCTACAAGAAGTATCAGCTTGTAAATATTTGAGTTTAGACGAGGTCAGCACCGCGTTGAAAAATGAACCTGCGCGTTTCACCTCCTGGTTTAAGATCGCATTTCCGATGATCATTGAATGGTGGGAAAGGAATTATATAAACTCCGGTCATCAAAAAAATAAAAGTTGACAACGATATATTTTATTGCGGTTTTTGTGACTACGTTTTTTACAATGGAGGCAATCACATGGCTAACCCATCGTTATGTAATGCATGGCTTTCTCTGGTGGCTTCACCGGGATCATCACCAGCAGGAGCCTGGTGTTTTTGAAAAGAACGATTTGTTTTTTGTCATCTTCGCGCTCCCAAGCATTCTTCTTATTTATTTTGGTACCATGCATCATTCCTGGTGGAAGCAGGCCATTGGTTTCGGTATCATGGCTTACGGCCTGGCTTATTTTCTTGTACACGATGTCATCATCCATCAGCGATTCAAATGGTTCAGCAAGTCGAACAATAATTATATCAGGACCATTCGCTGGGCGCACAAAATGCATCACAAGCATCTTGACAGACAGGATGGAGAAAGCTTTGGAATGTTGCTCGTACACAGAAAATACCGCAAAACAAAGCTGTTGAGAAAACGTACCGATACGAAAACTTCTATGCGTTGAATATTTCAGAACATAGTAAAACGCGCCGATCGAATACTGTGACTAAGCCAGTAAAAGATTTTGATTACATGATTACCGGAGCTGGTTGTGCTGGCTTAAGCCTTGCCATGCATATGATACATAGTGGAAAATTTCATGACAGGAAAATATTGCTTGTTGACAAAGACTCAAAAACATCCGACGACCGCACCTGGTGCTACTGGAAATCAGGAGCCGATATTTTCAACTCCATAGTTTACAGGCAATGGAACACGATCTGGTTCCATGATGAAAACTTTTCGCGGCAGATGAATATATCCCCTTACCAGTATAAAATGATCCGGGGAATTGACTTCTATACTTATTGCTTTGAAGAGATCAGGAAGCACTCCAACTTCACTATAGTAAAAGATAAAGTAGACCGGGTTTTTAGTAATGACAGTTCGACCGGAGCTGTGGTTGGAGGTGATACCATTCTTGCGGATTTTGTTTTCAACAGTATATTTTTTGAACAGCCAGTGTTAAAAGAAAAAGAATACTGGCTTTTGCAACATTTTAAAGGCTGGATCATTCAAACAGATCAACAATGTTTTGATATTACGTCCGCTGTGTTGATGGATTTCAGGGTGAGGCAGGAACATGGAACTGCTTTTTGCTATCTGCTACCCTTGTCTGAAAATGAAGCACTCGTGGAATACACTTTGTTTTCCGAAAGTCTGCTCAGTGAAGAAAACTATGCAAACGGGCTGCATTCCTATATCAAGACGGTATTAAAAATTAATTCATTTAAGATCGTTGGTACTGAATCAGGTGTTATACCGATGACCAGCCATAATTTTCATTCAAGGCAAAACAACATAATCAATATAGGATCCGCGGGAGGTCAAACAAAAGGTTCAACCGGATATACTTTCAACTTTATTCAGAAACACAGCATGCAACTGGTGCATCAGCTCTTAAACTCAGGCCATCCATTTATTTCAAAGCGAGGCAAAAGATTTTTGATTTATGATGCCATCCTGCTGGGCGTTCTGCGTCAAAATGCTGTTGCGGGAGAAAAAGTATTCTCAGAATTATTCAGAAAAAATGACCCGCTAAGAATTCTTCGTTTCTTGGACAATGAAACGCAGTTCGGCGAAGAATTAAGGCTCATTTCAACCCTGCCGAAACGCCCATTTTTGAAAGAGGCAATAAAGCAATGTATTAATTACCGTACTCATTGATCACCTGTACCAGTGCATTTGTTTGTACAACGCCAGACTGTCTCCATTTTACTTTTCCATCTTTGAAAAGAATTAAGGTTGGAACACCCTGAACATCGAACTGCTGCGCGGCCTCCGGATTTCTGTCTACGTCTACCTTAATGATCGTAGCCTTGTCACCAAGTACTTCCTTGGCCTGTTTCAGAATAGGAGCCATCATTTTACAGGGGCCACACCATTCGGCGAAAAAATCGACCAGTACCGGCTTACCTGAATTGAGTACATCCTGGAAACTTGACATAGTTTTTTTAAAATACCGCATAGAATATACCAAACAA
>JBJMLW010000342.1:0-9826 GCA_045805105.1 Flavisolibacter sp.
TAGTGGATATTTCATATTGTTTGTGATAAGACCTCATCCCCTTTCCACCTTGTTATTCCTTCCATATTCCCTGCTTGCCGGCTGGCATGGTTATTCTTTATTCGATATTCGATATTCAAAAAAAAACCCCGGTTTCCCGGGGTTTGAAAAATGTTTTTATTATTAATACGGAAGAAGCACATTATGCGTGTTGCCACCAATACCTGTCCACTCAAGTGAATAGTAGTAATGACCACTACCCGGACAGCTTGTAGGAAGACCTGATGCATTCAAACCGAATGTTGCTGTTGCGGTTCCGAATCCCTGGTGTTTTACCTGTCCACCTGTTAAACGGAATTCACAAGCCTGACGAAAGATCAATGGTTGCGTGATAGATGTAGTGAATGGATGACCAAAGCGGTTTGTTCCCCATTCTGCAATCTGCGTGTTGTTGCCATCGGTATGAATACCGGATATTGAAACAACGATTCCATTATCATAAGTAAAAGTTCTTTTACGTGCAATCTGCCAGGTACGCACCGTGCTGTCAGCAAATTTAATTGACAGGTTGCTGCTTGTAATGGTATGGATGATGTTCGTCATATTAGGCAGGTTGATCATCAAACCACCGCTTACATTGGTAAAAGTAAGTACACCATTCAGTGTTATACTTTTATTGTCGATAAGTCTTGTAATTTTCAGATTCTGATAAGTAACAGTAAGCGCTGCTCCTGCATCTTTCCACCTTGTCGCCGCTGGCATAGAAAGGATGATAGTTCCGGTACGGCTGTTTGTACCAAAACAGTTGGCACCTTCATAATTAATAGTGATTGTTCTTGGATTGCTTACAGAGTCAATAACTGCAGTGGCATTACAAACACCATTGATCTTAGATTCACGACCTGAAAATGAAGAAGAAGTTTCCAAAGCCACGTTGACATCATTGGCGATATCATCCATGTCATTTGAAACAATACTCTGGTCTTCAGAGTGTGTTGTCATTTCAGAAGAGTCGTTGGTAATCGGTTCTTTTTTACAAGCTGTAAATGTTGTAAAAAGCGCCAGTGTAATAACTGACATCAGTCGGACATTGATTTGCATAGGGAATTTTTTAATTAATAATGAGCAATAGACCAAAGCCCATCATTAAGGTTTAACGGATTAAATTGGTTTATTCTTCAATAAATATGCTGCACAATAATACAATCAAAGCTCCTTTTATGCAATACAGGTAACTGCTTAGTGTATGGATAGAAGGATAACGTTTTGAATATCATCTCATATTTTTTTTAAGATGCACATATAAAATATTGATCGTTGATAGAAGCTTATTTTTAATATGAAGAAAATATCCATAGACAATTAATACTGCAACAAGGTTGAAAAAAAATCAAACAGTCAATAAACTATTATTGATTCCACCGGCAGGTAGCATTCTATTTATGATATTATATTATACTGCGACACGCTATTATCCTGGCGGCGATTTTGAAAATCCACAAACAAAAGGTTTCAGCTGGAAACATAATTTCTGGTGCCACCTGCTTACTGAGAAATCGTTGAATGGAAATTTGAATGCTTCGAGACCCTGGGCGATATCTGCTATGATGGTGCTTGCCTTTTCTGCAATTCTGTTCATGATTCTTATTCCAATAAAACTTGATTTACCGGTAAGAAATAAAAGAATCATTCATTTGACCGGAACCATTTCAATCCTGGTTTCATTTCTTTTATTATCATCATTTCATGATGAAGCTATCCAGGCAGGTAGTGCATTTGGAATCATTGCATTGACTGGAATTCTTGCGGGTATGTACAAGACAGGGGAAAAGCTACTATTTATACCTGGAGTTTTTGCAACACTTATGGGCATGGCCAATTTCATCATGTACTATGCATCTACCGGGATGATGTATTTGCCGGTAATACAGAAAATAGCATTTGCTGCTTTCCTTTTGTGGTTTATAGTGAGTTGCCTGCAATTACGTAATGAATGATCAGTCCACGGCATCAATTCGTTTTTTAAAATCAAGATTGTTTTTATACGCTGTTTCTTTTGCAACTTCATAACCTGCATCCGCATGCCTGATGACACCCAGCCCTGGATCATTTCTTAGTACGCGTTGAAGTCTTGCAGCTGCGTCATCACTTCCATCTGCAACAATCACCATTCCTGCATGAATGCTGTATCCCATTCCAACACCACCGCCATGATGCAGGCTAACCCAGCTTGCCCCACCTGCAGTATTAACTAGTGCATTCAACACAGGCCAGTCAGCTACCGCATCACTTCCATCCCTCATTGATTCTGTTTCACGGTTAGGTGAAGCAACTGAGCCTGAATCAAGATGATCCCTACCAATAACAATAGGTGCTTTAACCTTTCCTGAACGAACCAATTCATTAAATGCAAGTCCGGCTTTTTCCCTTTCACCCTGTCCGAGCCAGCAGATCCTCGCAGGCAAACCCTGGAACGCAATTTTTTCCCTGGCAAGTTTCAACCATCGCTGCAAAGATTGATTGGCAGGAAACATTTCACTTATCAACTTGTCGGTAACAGCAATATCGGAAGGATCTCCACTTAATGCCGCCCAACGGAACGGACCTTTCCCTTCACAGAAAAGCGGCCGGATATAGGCAGGTACAAATCCCGGAAATTCAAATGCATTTTTTAATCCTTTTTCAAATGCTCTTGCGCGAATATTATTTCCATAATCAAATGTGATCGCACCCTTTTTACGCAGCTCTAGCATTAGTTCAACGTGTCTGTACATCGACTGGTATGCATATTCCAGATATTTCGAAGGATTGGATTCACGAAGAACTTTTGCCTGCTCATGAGAAATTTCATGGGGCCAGTATCCAATCAACGGATCGTGCGCTGAAGTCTGGTCGGTAAGTGTATCAGGAATAATATTTCTTTCCAGTAGTCTCTCAAGTAGGTTAACTGCATTGCACAATACTCCAATGGAAACCGGTCGTCCCTTTTTTTTGAATTCAATAGCCCTGTCGATAGCTTCATCAATATCTATTATTTTTTCATCCAGGTATTTTGTTTCAAGTCGTTTGTCTATACGCCATTCTTCCACTTCCGCTATGAGTGCAACACCTTCATTCATTGTAATGGAAAGAGGCTGCGCCCCTCCCATTCCTCCCAGTCCTGCGGTAACATTGAGTGTTCCTTTCAGTGAACCGCCAAAATGTTTATCGGCTGCGGCAGCATATGTTTCATAAGTTCCCTGTACGATTCCCTGGGAACCGATGTAGATCCAGCTTCCTGCAGTCATCTGGCCATACATCATCAGTCCCTTTTTTTCCAGTTCATCAAAGTGTTTCCAGTTCGCCCAGTTGGGAACGAGTTGCGAATTAGAAATCAGTACACGTGGTGCATCCTTATGAGTTTTCATGATGCCAACCGGTTTACCACTTTGAATCAGAAGTGACTCATCGTTTTCTAGCACTTTGAGTGCAGCAATGATCATGTCGAGTGATTCAAAATTTCTCGCTGCCTTTCCCCTCCCACCATATACGATGAGGTCATCGGGTCGCTCGGCAACTTCAGGGTCAAGATTATTTAACAGCATGCGTAGTGCTGCCTCCTGTATCCATCCTTTGCATTGTAATTGGGAGCCTGTTGGAGTTTTATATTTCGCCCTGTCGTATTTTTTGGAAGTTCCAGTTGACATGGAACAAAATTACGAATCGAATCAAAGTAGAATCGCAGATTAATATACGCCTGCCGAATTATTCGTTCAGGCAGTGATTACACTGATTTCACAGATTTATAAAACTTCAGGTCAACATTCCAAAGTCGTCAGGCAGTTCCTTTTGAGGTGAACATTTCTAGTACCAGTGAAATTCTGCATCAACCTGTTTATCCTTTATGATCGTTTCAATAATTGAACTCAATTTATTTTCTGCTATTACAAAAAGTGATTAACTAATTTAAGTCTTGCAGCTTGCGGCTTACAGCTTATAGCTTTTTACTATCTTTCCGCCGATGGACGTAAAGAATAATATACTGGAAACGATTGGACATACACCTCTTATCAGGCTCAACAGGATTACAAAAGAATTGCCTTGTGAAGTCTATGCAAAGGTGGAATACTTTAACCCGGGTAATAGTATCAAGGACAGGATGGCTGTAAAAATGGTGGAGGTAGCGGAAGCTGAAGGGAAATTAAAACCCGGAGGCACTATCATTGAATGTACGTCAGGAAATACAGGAATGGGTCTTGCCATGGCAGCTGTTGTAAAAGGTTACCGCTGCATTTTTTCAACTACAGATAAACAATCACAATCAAAGGCCGACATTCTCCGTGCTCTTGGTGCTGAGGTAATTATTTGTCCTACCAATGTAGAACCGGATGATCCAAGGAGTTATTACCAGGTAGCTGCGCGATTACAAAGAGAAATTCCGAATTCGTACTTAATGAATCAGTACGACAATCTTGCCAACCGCCTTGCGCATTATGAAACTACCGGACCGGAAATATGGGAACAGACTGATGGAAAGATCACGCACCTGGTAGTAACCGCAGGTACAGGAGGAACAGTAACAGGCACTGCGCAATTTCTCAAGGAAAAAAATCCTGCGATCCAAATATGGGCAATTGATGTTTATGGTTCTCTTCTTACAAAATATTTCCGTACCGGCGAGATTGATATGAATGAAGTTCATCCTTATATATCTGAAGGTTTCGGAGAAGATTTTGTGCCTCAGAATTATGATATGAGTGTGATAGATCATTTTGAACAGGTGACAGACAAGGACGGTGCAGTAATGACGCGGAGGCTGGCAAAGGAAGAAGCACTTTTTTGTGGATACAGTGCCGGTAGTTGCATTACCGGTTTGCTCCAGTTAAAAAACAAGTTGAAAAAAGGTGACCTTGTTGTAGCTATCCTGCATGATCACGGTAGCCGCTATGTTGCTAAAGTATATAATGACCAATGGATGGCGGAACGCGGGTTCTTTGATGTAAAATCATTTAAGGATGTTGTGAATGCCAGGGGAAAGCAGAAACTGATTACGATTGAACCAACACAGTCGATATCCGAAGCGGTTGAACTGATGAAAAAATACGATATAGAACACATACCTGTTGTCCGGAACGATGGGAATATGATTGGTTCTATCAGCGAAGGTGGACTATTTCAAAAAGTTTTCAGTAACCCCGAAATAAAAACTGAAAAAGTGGAACATGAAATGGAAAAACCTTTTCCTGTGGTGGCATTTGATACTCCAGTTGAGAAATTAAGAACCTTGATCAATAAGGAAAACGGTGCAGTACTTGCTAAAGACGAAAGCGGAAACTTTCATATTGTTACGAAGTATGATGTAATTCAGGCGCTGGCGTGAGGTAATCGATTCCGTTGATATGTTGATATGCCTGTGTAATGCTATTGGTAAATAATTCTAACCAGTTAACTAATCAACAAATTACTGTATCAACGTACTTTTCCTATTCTCCTCCACGGACTTCTCCCAGTATTAAATACGACAGACTACGAGACTGCCAGTAAATACCATAATCCTGAAATCGGGCAATTGTGCAATTGTTCAGACTGTCCAATGCATCTACATTTGTATCAGAAGTTGATTGATATCCGATACCCGGAAAACCAAACCAAATCCAAATCCAAACCCGATCCAGTATCCTGATCCGCCTTTGGCGGACCAAAACCAACCGTCCAGAAAGAAGTTGATCCAAATCCTTTGAAACCAAGAATCCAGTATCAACAACTTTAGTAGTTCTATGAAAACCAGTCCTTGTCCTTGAAAAAACCCGTTTTTAAATCCAATCCTGTCGAACCATTCAGTCCCTTTGAAAACAAACCGTTCGGGAAGACTGTATCCTATCACCATCCTCCGTCCAATGGAAGAATTTCATTCCCCTGCTTCCACCTGTTTCAGGTAAAAGCAGGGGAAGGTGATAGTGAAGTTGCCGGGTACTGGCTCCTTAAAAAATCTAACTTTCCTTCGAACCACACTCCTTATATCTGAATTCTAAATTTTCCTTATTCATTATTATTATTGACATTCATCTTATAATTAATGAAAACATCATTTAAGATGAATTCATTAATTGTAAAAATATTTTCCATTATGTAACCGGTTACCAGCACAGAGTGCCTGGTACCAGAACACGGTATGCTCTACATTGATCAGACAGGAAGAAAGGTTGAAATAAATGATGCACCAAAACGCATTGTGTCACTTGTTCCTTCCCAGACAGAATTACTTTACCATCTTGGACTTGACCAGGAAGTAGCCGGTATAACTAAATTCTGTGTACATCCCCATCATTGGTTTCAAAATAAATTGCGGGTAGGTGGTACAAAACAAATACACATTGAAAAAATAAAAGCTCTTGATCCTGATCTTATTCTTGCTAATAAGGAAGAAAATCTTCGTGATGACATTGAAAAGCTCAGCAAGGAATTTCCGGTATGGGTTAGCGATGTGGACAATTTGGAAAGTGCACTTTCAATGATTGGTTCCGTTGGACATATTGTTAATAAAAGCAGCGAAGCCGATATCCTGATTCATGAAATATCTAAAAGATTTTTATTACTGAAAAAAGAAGAGCCGCTCATGAATGTCTGTTACCTGATCTGGCAGGATCCATTTATGACAGTTGGCGGTGATACATTTATCAGCAACATGCTGCATCATGCAGGTTTTCAAAATATATTTTCTGACCACACACGATACCCTGAAATAACAATGGAGCAACTGAGTACACTTCCATATGATGTACTGATGCTTTCTTCAGAACCTTTTCCGTTTTCAGAAAAGCACATTCAGCTACTTCAGCCAATTATTCATTCAAAAATAATTATCCTGGTTGATGGCGAGATGTTTAGCTGGTATGGAAGCAGGATGCTGAATTCACCCGGGTATTTTAATCAGCTGAAACAACAAGTTTTATCTTTAAAGCATGCAGCAGGAACCTGATCAGCCGTCCAGAAAAAAGCCATTTTTCCCAGTGAACAGGGAGCTGCGTAATTATCTGAAGATACACGGTCGTGAAATTTCGCTTCCGGTTTCCTACAATGACCTGGTGAATATTACCTACTCTGTTCCATTAAAAGATAAAATTGGAAAGGATACATTATGGGAACGGGCATTGTATGATATGAAGGACTGGGAATATCTGAAGCAGGGACTGATCAATCTTTATGCGATTATCAAAACAGAAGGAGATTACACGTTTACCAAACATCTTGATGTTGCACGGATAGACTACTGCACCTTCGGCAATTCCAATCCATTCCGTATACGTATTGTCAACCGGTATAATGATAATTATGATCATTATTACATCAAAAAGGAAGATGCATCCAGGGTTTACGGTCTCGAGCTCGAACACCTTCTTTCTCCAAACCGGATCAGCTTTCTCACAGGAAAAGATACGTTGGTGGAAGAACACATTCCCGGTCTTCCCGGTGATGTTTTTGTAAAAGATTATATCGACCGGTCAGATACCAACAGGATACGTCTGGCGAAAGAGTTTGTAAAATTTAATGAAAGGTGTTTCATCCGCCTGCTGGGTGATATGCGCAGCTATAATTTTGTAGTGAACATAACACCCGATATAGAAGACTACCAATACCGCATCCGTGCCATCGACTTCGACCAGCAATCATATGAAGGAAGAAAAAATCTTTACCTCCCGCAATTCTTCAAGGAAAATTTACCACTGGTAGAACTTACCATGCAACACCTGAATAAAGATTCTATCGAGCAATACCAGGCTGAAGAAAGAACACTGATTGCCTACCGGATGGCAGCTTCCCGTTACAGGATCATGGACCTTCTTAATATCATGGCAAAGGATCATATTTCAACAGATGACAAGCGGGCGCAGTTACGCAATGAACTATGTGAACATTTCAATAGTAAAAGTTTTCAGCGTTGCCGTACCATGGGTGAACTGGTAAAACAGGTGTTACGATTTGTTTTGAAGCCTCACCTTTCACGCATTCAGCGTAACCTGGGGAAGATTACGGATTAGTCGACGGTCCACAGTCTACCGAAGTTCCCAATTCTATCGACTTATATTTATTCGGAAGTGTCTTTCGACTGTCGTCTGTGGACTGTGGACTATCATCTTCTCTCCCTATCTTCGCGTCGCTAACGCTGCCTGCTTTCACAGCAAAAAATCAATATGAAAAAATACAACCCAGGTGTTCTTTTTGGAAAAGAATTGGAAGCTCTGTACCAGGATGCAAAAGAAAATGGATTTGCCCTTCCTGCGGTAAATACAATTGGTACAAACAGTATCAATGCAACTCTTGAAACAGCAGCAAAAGTAAATTCTCCGGTAATCATCCAGTTTTCTAATGGCGGCGCTCAGTTTATTGCCGGCAAAGGCATGCCGAACGACCAGTTGCAGGCGAACATTGCCGGTGCAGTTTCCGGTGCACTGCACATTCATAATGTTGCAAAACATTATGGTGTTCCTGTAGTGTTGCATACAGATCATGCTGCAAAAAAATGGTTGCCATGGATCAGCGGTCTGATTGATGAAGGAACCAGGTTTTTTAAAGAAAAGGGCCAGCCTTTATTCAGTTCCCACATGCTTGATCTATCAGAAGAACCACTCGAAGAAAACATTGAAACTTCTGTTCAGTTTTTTAAAAGAATGACTCCACTGGGAATGGGAATTGAAATTGAACTCGGTGTTACTGGCGGTGAAGAAGATGGAGTGGATAATAGCGGAATTGAAAACGACAAGCTTTATACACAACCTAAAGAAGTAGCACATGCTTATGAAGAGTTGAAAAAGGTAGGAAGCCTGTTTACTATCGCAGCTGCATTTGGAAATGTGCATGGAGTATACAAGCCCGGTAACGTTGAATTGCGTCCCGACATACTTCGTAACAGCCAGGAGTATATTCAAAAACATTTTGGCACGCAGGAAAAGCCAGTATATTTTGTTTTCCATGGAGGAAGCGGATCACCACAGAACCAGATCCGTGAAGCCATCAGCTATGGTGCGATAAAAATGAACATTGATACAGACCTGCAATGGGCTTTCTGGGAAGGCATTCTACAGTTTTATAAAAAGAATGAAGGATTTCTTCAGGGTCAGTTGGGAAATCCCGAAGGAGAAGATAAACCCAATAAAAAATATTACGATCCCCGTGTGTGGCTTCGGAAAGCTGAAGACAGTTTTGTAAAAAGACTGGAGGTTGCATTTGAAGACCTCAATTGCATAAACAGGAATGTAAGCAGACAGGCATCAGCGGTAGTTTGATTTGTAAAAAGTACACGTTGATTTTTCTTCCGCTATTCCGCTTATATCTTTGATGTAAAAGTTAATTATGGCATCAAAGATTGCAGCGCTCCTGGGTGATAAAGCAGATTATTTATTAAACCATAAGTGCAGCACTGTTGATAAAACAGTGTTGCATCTTCCTTCTCCTTTACATGTTGAAGAAACATGGATCTCCAGTAATAGAAATAACCAGGTGCTGCGGAGCATGCAGCAGTTGCTAAATAATGGCAGACTAGCCAATACAGGTTACTGCAGTATTTTTCCGGTTGACCAGGGAATTGAACACAGTGCCGGTGCATCATTTGCTCCCAATCCCATTTATTTTGATCCTGAAAACATCATACGTCTTGCAATAGAAGGTGGATGTAATGCGGTTGCTTCTACTTTTGGTGTGCTTGGTATCATGAGCAGGAAGTATGCGCATCGCATTCCATTTGTAGTAAAGGTCAATCATAATGAATTTTTAAGTTTACCGAATAAGTTTGACCAGACTTTGTTTGGAAGTGTAAAATCTGCATGGGACATGGGTGCGGTGGCGGTAGGTGCAACTATTTACTGGGGAA
>JBJMLW010000343.1:0-7021 GCA_045805105.1 Flavisolibacter sp.
AAGGCGATAATTGCCCAGTCCAGACCCGTTAGGTAACTATTCATAGCAGTTTTATTGATTTAGTTGTTAAGTTTCTGAGTTTTGACCATGGACGATAGACCATAGACCATGGTAGTGTACTCAGATCGATTATTGTTTACATTTTTAAGAACAATGATTAAATAAATTAACTCAATGACTGATACTATGGTCTATGGTCTATCGTCCATGGTCTAACGCTGTTGTCGTTCAAAATACATTTCATTCCAACGCAATTCATTTTTCCATTCGCGAATCGTGGTTTTGCTATCTATCACCACCATTTCAATTGCAGCCATTTCTGAAAAATCCTGCAGGTGTTCAACTGTCAGGTTCTGACTGAAAACTGTATGATGCGCACCACCTGCAAGTATCCATGCTGCACACGCCGTTGAAAAATCAGGTAATGGTTTCCAGAGCACTCTTGCAACCGGAAGTTTTGGTAATTCATTTTTTGGTTCTACGGCCTCCACTTCATTTACCAACAGCCTGAAGCGGTTTCCCATATCAATCATTGATGCATTGAGTGCTGCACCGCTTCTAACGTTAAATACCAGCCGCACCGGATCCGACTTACCACCGATACCAAGCGGATGAATTTCACAGGAAGGTTTTTCATTGGCAATACTCGGACAAATCTCCAGCATATGTGCCCCAAGCACGAGTTGATTGCCGGGTTCAAAGTGATAAGTGTAATCTTCCATGAATGAATTCCCGCCATCAAGCCCGGTTGCCATTACTTTCATTGCACGAAGCAGCGCAGCTGTTTTCCAATCGCCTTCGGCACCAAATCCATAGCCATCATTCATGAGACGCTGCGTTGCAATGCCTGGCAATTGCGCCATTCCATGGAGATCTTCAAATGTATTGGTATATCCTTTAAAATCTCCTTCTTTTAAAAATTTCCGGAGACCCAATTCGATTTTTACAGCATCACGTAACGAGCTATGTTGTTTTCCATCTTTTTTCAGGGAAGGGGCCAGCTTATATTCTTTATCATAAACCGCATATAATTCATCCACTTCCTTATCCTTAACATCAGCAATGATTTTTGCAAGGTCGCCAACACCATGCGTGTTGACACTATACCCTAATTTAATTTGTGCTTCCACCTTGTCTCCTTCAGTTACCGCAACCTGTCGCATGTTGTCGCCAAACCGTACAAACTTCGCACGCTGCATATCACTCCATGCTGCAGCAGCGCGGCACCAGGTATTGATCTTCTGCTGTACACCCGCATCTTCCCAGTGACCGACCACAACTTTTCTTTCCATCTTCATGCGGCTCATGATGAAGCCGAATTCCCTGTCGCCATGGGCGCTTTGATTCAGGTTCATAAAGTCCATGTCAATGGTGTTCCATGGAATATCGCGGTTGAATTGTGTATGAAGATGGAGTAATGGCTTTTGAAGAAATTTTAAACCATTGATCCACATTTTTGCAGGGGAGAATGTATGCATCCAGGCAACAAGACCAATACAGGATGCCGTGGAATTGGCCTCGATGCAAAGCTTGTAAATTTCTTCAGCCGACTTTACTACCGGCTTGAATTGAACTGATACCGGAATAGTATCTGACTGGTTAAATGCATCAGTGATCTTTTGTGAATGTTCAGCTACCTGTTGCAGTGTTTCCGGGCCATATAAATGCTGGCTACCGGTAACAAACCAGATTTCACAAGTCGCATTTAGCATTGATGAACGATCAAATATTTTGTTTTTGGACATGTTATACCCCCTGTCCCCCTATGGGAAGAACTTAGATCTATCTTTTATTTATTTATTCAACAATTCAATTATTCTTTGTTCTATTGTCCTTGCTCTATTGTTCAATTGTTCCCGTCGTCTGTGTTTTACAACTGCGCTTATTGTTTAGCGTTAGACCTCACCCCAACCCCTCTCCGAAGGAGAGGGGAGTTTGTTCCAAAATGATCATTGGTTAACAAAATACTCTTCCTTCGAACGTGGCTACATGCAAATTCTCAATCCCTGCCCGACCTAGTCATCCTGACGGGCCGAATTTTCAATCTCCCAAACTATTCCTGTCCATAGTAACTATCCGGTCCATGTTTCCTTTCAAAGTGTTTCCTGATCAGTGCATCTTTCATTTTTTTTGCTCCTGGTGTAATCTGTTCCGTGATCCACGCCATCCTGGCAATTTCTTCAAGTACTGCCGCATTATACACAGCCTTGGCAGCGGTTTTACCCCATGTGAACGGTGCATGATTTCCAACCACCATCATTTCAACTTCTTCGTAGTCCAATGATTTTTCCTTGAAGCAATTGATGATCTGGAATCCTGTTTCATATTCATAATTGCCTTTGATCATTTCATCATTCATCGGTTCCGCACAGGGAATGTCAAATGCAGCATGATCGGCATGTGTCGTTCCATATACAGGTATGTCGCGTAATGACTGTGCCCACGCGGTTGCATAAGTGGAATGTGTATGTACAATGGCAGCAATGTTTTTCCAGTTTTTGTATAATACTGCATGTGTTTTTGTATCTGATGACGGCCTGAGACTTCCTTCTACTGTATTGCCATCGAAATCCACCACAACCATTTTCTCCGGTGAAAGATCTTCATATGCCATGCCGCTTGGTTTTATAGCGAATACCTGCAGGCTTCTATCTGCCACACTTACGTTACCGAATGTAAATAACACGAGTTTCAGTTCGGGCAACTGCATATTTGCTTTCCACGCTTCTTCTTTGATATGATTGTACTTACTCATTTTATTTTTATGGAAGTAGCATGAAATTAACCAAGACCAGATTCATTATTTTTGAAATTATTCATGGGTTTTTGATTTGATCTGCTGTTCTACAAACGCTCCTGTCTCTTTATACTTTCTATACCGTTTTGCATAAACCGCAGCCTTTGCTTCATCGGGATAATAAGTGGCATCAAAACCTCTTCCCATAGCCTTCATCGCATCTTCCACCGAATGATAAATTCCTGCAGCTGTAGCAGCAAACATCCCGGCGCCTGCAGCACATGTCTGATCACTTTTATGAATTTTGATCGGCTTGTTCAATACATCTGCCATCATCTGCATAATGAACGGCGATTTTTTTGCAACGCCACCAAGACCAATCAACCCTTTAACCGGAACACCCTGCACTGTAAAACGATCAACAATGGCTTTTGCACCAAAACATGTAGCTTCTGCAAGCGCACGAAATAATCTTGGTGCATCTGTTGATAAATTCAAACCGGTAAAGGCGCCTTTCAATTGCTGGTCGGCATCGGGTGTTCGCCGTCCATTCATCCAGTCAATTGCCAGTTCATCGTTTTCATTGACATCAATTTTTTCAGCTGCTTTACTCAGTTCCGCAATAATTTTATCACTGATGTTTTTTCTTTCTTCATCATTGTCTACAAATTGCAGAGGCCACGACAGAACATTTTTCAACCACGCATACGCATCACCAAATGCAGACTGACCTGCTTCAAGGCCAATCATGCCGGGAATAACAGATCCGTGTACCTGGCCACATATACCATTTACCAGTTTCCCATGCATGTCATTTACAGGAGCCACTAACATGTCGCATGTTGATGTTCCCATCACTTTACTAAGATGATAGGGTTCTATTTGTCCGCCTACAGCGCCCATGTGTGCGTCAAATGCACCAACAGCAACCACAACATCAGTATTCAACCCAAGTTTTTCAGACCATTCCTTGCTCAGCGTGCCTGCAGGCTGATCCGAACTATAAATATTTTTATGCAGGCGGGATGTAAAACAATCCAGGACCGGGTCAAGCGAGGAAAAAAATTCATTGGGAGGAAATCCTCCGAATTCATCTGCCCACAAACCTTTGTGCCCGGCCGCGCACACACTTCGTTTCATTTCAGAAACTTTTTTTCCACCGGTTAAAAGAAATGGAATCCAGTCGCAGTGTTCTACCCACGAATAGGTTGCTTTACGTACTTCAGTATCTTCTCTTAAAATGTGTAACAGTTTTGCCCAGAACCATTCGCTGCTGTATATGCCACCAACAAACTGGAGATAATTTGTGCTGAATTTTTTTGCATGGCGATTAATTTCTTCTGCTTCCTTAATCGAAGTGTGATCTTTCCACAACACAAACATTGCATTGGGATTGGCATTGAATTGGGGAAGCAGGGATAATGGAATGCCTTCTTCATTAACAGCTACTGGAGTTGACCCTGTTGTGTCAATCGCAATACCTTTGATGTTGCGTGAAATATCTATACCGGCTTTCTTCAACGCATCTTTAATGGTAAATTCCAGGCCTTCAATATAATCAAGCGGATGTTGGCGGAAGAGATTCATGCCGGCATTACAATAAAGTCCTTTCGCCCATCGGGGATATTGAAAAACGGATGAACTGATTTCTTCTCCGTTGTTTGCATTCACTACGAGGGAACGTACACTGTCAGTTCCGAAATCCACCCCAATTACGTAACTGTTGCCATTCATAAAACCGGCAGTTAATTTTTATGTGTCAAATTAACAATTAAAACCTTTTAAAAAAAATAATAAATTCAGATCAGTTCATTGGGGTTGGGGATCAGCCGTAGCACATTATGAAAGTTCGCCTTATAATGTTTTTTATCAAGTTTATAATAAAAAGCCCCTTTTTTTGAACCTTCCCTGTCTTTATCTTTTTGCTTCACCAAAAGTCCTGTAGAAATTATTTTCCTGCTGAAATTCCGTTTATCAAAGGTGGTCTGGTAAATTTCTTCGAAAAGATTATGAAGCTGTGGAAGTGTAAATTTTTCAGGTAATAATTCAAACAACAAAGGATGCAGCGACGCTTTGTACCGGAGTTTGGTACGGGCCAGCTGAACCATTTCATTGTGGTCAAAGATCAACCTGGGATGTTTGTGAAGCGGAAACCATTCTGCATGAAATTCAGAATTGAGCTGGTGTACATAACTGCCAACATCGAGCAGGGCAAAATAGGAAACTGATAATGTCCTTTCTATAGGATCACGTTTTGGTTTACTGAATGCATGCAACTGTTCCATGTAAACTTTATCAAGGCCGGTTAGCTGGTACAAAATCCTTGTTGCTGCATTCTCCAGGCTTTCATCCGGCTGAACAAAACCTCCCATGAGACTCCATTTACCTTTTTCAGGTTCAAATCCCCTTTGTATCAGGAGAATTTTCATCTGGTTTCCATCAAATCCAAATATGATACAGTCAACAGCAACGAGTAAGCGGGTTTGTTTTGAGTAGCGGTTCACGAGGAAGAATTAGTGATGAAGGTAGGAGAAAGGGAGGATAGACCATGGACCATAGACCATGGACGATAGACCATAGACGATAGACCATGGACCATAGTAGGTCGTTTTAATGGAGTGTTCTTATCTTTCAAGAGTTAGGCAGCTAAAAAAATAAAGTATAAGCGACCGCTTTTTTTGTGAAAAATAACTATACGCAATGTAGATTTTCTCATTTAGAAATAATGGGAACTATTGAAATTTGGGAATGGCTTTTAAATTCGAGAATCTTAAAGTTTGGCAGAAATCTTTGGATTTAAGTGATGAGATAAATACACTTGCCAAACAATTTCCAAAGTTTGAACTTTTCAATTTATGTCATCAGATCAGGAAAGCAGCTGACTCAGTAGTACTGAATATAGCGGAAGGTTGTACTGGTCAAAGTAATCCAGAACAGGCAAGATTTCTTTCTTTTAGTATCCGGTCTGGTGTTGAAATCATTTCCTGCTTATACCTCGCAAGGAAAAAGAAATATATAATTGATGGCCAATTCAATTATTTCTATAATCAGTATGAGGTTCTAGTTAAAATGATTACAAAATTTAGAAATGGTTTATTGCTTTAGATGGGAAACCTTAGACCATACTCCCTATAGTAGGTCGTTTATAATATGAGAATCCTTTATTTGTCAATTGAGCAATAGAATGTCCTGTAAAAATCATTTAATGTTTGAAAGAAGAATTGTTGGTGACTCATTTTGGAAAAAGTGAGACAATCCAAATTGTAAACGACCTACCATGGTCCATGGTCTATCGTCTATGGTCCAAATCTGGCCCATCATCTTCTGCCCTGAACTTCACTCTCGCCCCAGTCAATCCACTGGATGACGCAGAAAGAATAATCTCTCCTGGTTTCCCCGTGGACTTCACAATCACAAGGCATTTTCCACGCCATGCTTTTCTTTGTGGTAACTGGTAACTTTCAAGGCTCATGGGGTTGGCATTACCAACACCAATAATTTCACCAGGACCACTTACGGAAAAATGCAAAAGGTTTTCTGCTTTCGGATTGAGAATGTTTTTTGAATCGGTAAGTTCAATGGTAATATAACACAGGTCTTGTCCATCAGCCTTGATAGTTGAGCGATCCGGAGTCATCCTGATTTTTGAAGTATTTGATGCTGTCTGCAACTTTGAAGATGCCACCTCTATTCCATTGGTATATCCTGAAACTTTCAATTCACCCTGCTGATAGGACACCTGCCATGTAGCAATAAATTCTGAACTGCGGTCTGTTTTCTTTTTACCTAATGATTTGCCATGCAGAAAAAGTTCTGCTTCATCACACGAAGAATAAACAGATACTTCCAAAGGATTTCCCTCATATCCTTTCCAGTTCCAGTCGGCCACCGCATCATGCCATTCCCATTTACTCCATGATTGTTTTTTGGGATTTATCGGAAACGAAGGAGTGGGAGGTTTTACAAAAAGGGCAATTTTATTTTCCTTCCACAGCACTTCCCGGTAAAAAGATTGTGGCCGGCGCCATCCGCAGATATCAATATCGCCGCAAAAAGCAAGGTTCCATGGATAAAAATTATTTTCCTGCCAGTAACCCCTCCATCCAATGCTGGCTTCACCGATATAGTCGAATGCGGTCCACACAAAATCACCAAGAACCCATGGATGATCCATAGCACCCACCCATGCATCGAACGCTTCAAGTGCGTAAGACTCTGTGCCTACCATGATCCTTGATGGCACACGTTCGTGGTCCTGCAGGTATAAACTTTTTTGTGCATGAT
>JBJMLW010000344.1:0-4767 GCA_045805105.1 Flavisolibacter sp.
AGATGTCACAGATATGAATGGCGAAACGCGTTCGCAACAAAATCATATTACTGCTGGTTATGTTTCTATTGTATTGAAAACAGACATTCCTGAACGCATACCGGTGGACAGTCTGAAAAATATTTCCATCCGCACAGAAAATATGAATGGACAGTTTCATCCATCAGTGGTGAATATTGTGGTATATCAATTACTTCCTGAACAAAGACTTGTACGCAACAGGTTATGGCCAAAGCCTGATCGTTATATCATGAGCAAAGAAGAGTTTATAAAATTTTTTCCGCACGATGAATACGGAACAGAAAAAGATTTCAAAACGTGGGAACGTGGAGATGTAGTATATAGGAAATCGGACAGTTCGAAGGTAAATAGTGAATGGCCATTGTCGGTGGCACTGAAGACTGGATATTATGCCATTGAGGTTACAACGAAAGATGATGATGGAAATGAAGTAAAGGATATAAAATATATGGAGTTGTTTGACCTTCATTCTAATGAGTTGAAACATCCGGAATACATGTGGACGTACAAGCCAGAAAAAAATTATGAGCCCGGTGAAACAGCAACGGTTCAATTGGGTTCATCTGAAAATGTGTTCCTTATTCAGAAAAGAAATGATTTTGGAAATGAGGAACCATCCTCCCGGTACCTTTTCCAAAATTTAAACAAGGAAAAACAAACTTTCAGTTTTCCTATTCGTGAAGAGAACCGCGGAAATTTTGAAGTGGATTTTTTCTTTGTAAAGAATAACAGATTTTATCAGTCTGGCAATATGATAAATGTACCATGGAGCAATAAGGATCTTGCTATTGAATTTGCCACTTTTCGCGATAAAACCCTTCCCGGAAGTGAAGAGAAATGGAAAGTGAAAATCCGGGGATCTAAAAATGAAAAAGTAGCAGCAGAAATGCTTGCAGGTATGTATGACGCCTCACTGGATCAGTTTATTCAACACAACTGGCAAAAACCAACATTATGGGTTGAACACAACAACCCGGTATCGTGGAGCGGTTATGAAAATTTTATGAGTATTAATTCATTTAATAAATTGATACCGAATTATTTTCAAGGCAAGGTTATCGAACAAACTTATGATCAATTGCTCACCATCTTGTGGCAGAATTTAAGAAGTTATCGGGAGGGTGCAACGGGTAATTACAGGATGCTTAGCAGAGCCGCACCTCCAAAACTGGAAGGAAGGTCACAGTCAGCACCAATGAACGCACAAATTGCTCCGGTACGGGGTAATAAATATGAAGATGTTGTAGCTGCAGATTCTGTTTATATCGGCTATGGAGATCTGGATAATAATATTGAAAATAAACAGGTGCCTCCCATACAACCCAGAAAGAACTTTAATGAAACAGCTTTTTTCTTTCCTGACTTAAGGACGGATTCTTCAGGCGCTGTTGAATTTTCATTTACCGTGCCTGAAGCACTCACCCGCTGGAAAATTCAAACACTTGCGCACACGAAGGATCTCGCCTTTGGTCTTTCTCAAAAAGAAATGGTCACGCAGAAGGAATTAATGATCCAGCCCAACATGCCTCGCTTCCTTCGGCAGGGTGACCGAATTGAGCTGGTAACAAAAATTGTAAACCAGTCAGATTCTGAAATGACCGGACAGGTGCAACTGCAATTATTTGATGCAGCCACCAACCAGTCTGTTGACGGATGGTTTGTAAATAGTTTTCCCAACCAGTATTTTACAATTGCAGCGAAGCAAAGTACAGTTGTAAGATTTCCTGTGCAGGTTCCGTTTCAATTCAATAGTGCACTCACCTGGAGGTTCACCGCATCTACTGCATCTCCTTCTTCAAAAGCAATTATTTATTCTGATGGAGAGGAAGATCATCTTCCCGTACTCAGCAACAGGGTTCTCATTACTGAAACGATACCGCTTCCGATGAAAGGAAGCGGAACGAAAAATTTTGTATTTACAAAACTCCTGCAATCAGCCAACAGTGAAAGTTTACAACATCATTCACTTACTGTTGAATATACAGCCAACCCTGCGTGGTATGCCGTGCAGGCGCTTCGCTACCTGATGGAATATCCATATGAATGTGCGGAACAGACCTGGAACCGTTATTATGCCAATGCACTTGCATCTGGAATAGTAAATAAAGCACCTAAAATCAGGCAGATGTTCAATGAATGGAAAACATTGGATACATCGGCTCTTTTATCCAACCTTGAAAAGAACCAGGAATTGAAGTCTGCTTTACTTGAAGAAACGCCCTGGGTGCTGGATGCTAAAAATGAATCACAACAGAAAAAAAACATTGCCCTTTTATTTGATCTCGTACGCATGCAAAGTGAACTGAATAGCAATCTTGCCAGGCTTAGGGCTATGCTGAAAGATGAAGGAAGTTTTCCCTGGTTTCAGGGTGGTCCTTCGGACAGGTATATCACACAATACATTGCAACAGGGATCGGACATCTCATAAAATTAAAATCAATTCCTTCAGACCAGGTGAACGATGTTATGGTTGTCATTAGAACGATAGTTCCCTATCTCGACAGGAAGTTCAATGAAGACTACCAAAAATTGTTGAAGAGTAAAGCCGATTTATCCAGGCAACACATCAATCCGATCCTGGTTCATTATTTATACATGAGAAGCTTTTTCAAAGACCCATCTGTAGCTGCAAATATTCAAAAGGCACTTGCCTTTTACCAGGGACAGGCTAAAAAATACTGGACGAAACTTCCGGTATATGAACAGGGCATGATTGCACTCACACTCTACCGGAATGGTGATACGAAAACTGCGGGGGATATTCTCAGGTCTTTAAAGGAAACATCAATTGTAAATGACGAATTGGGAAGGTATTGGAAATATAATGCTTATGGTCGCAGCTGGTTCTGGTATACTGCACCAATAGAAACACAATCGCTGATGGTGGAAGTATTTACAGAAATTGGTAAGGACCTGGCGACAGCTGATGAATTAAGAACATGGTTAATCCGTAATAAACAGACGAATAACTGGAATACAACAAAAGCTACAGCAGATGCATGTTATGCCATGCTTTTGCGCGGAACCGACTGGCTGGCATCTACACCATCCGTTTCTATTCAGCTTGGTAATACTATAATTCAAACTGATAAAACAGAAGCAGGCACCGGATATTTCAAACAAAACATTGATGCCGATTCCATAACACCTGCAATGGGAAATATTTCTGTAACCGTTAGCTCATCGCCAAACAGTAACCAGCAACCAGTATCCAGCTGGGGCTCCGTTTACTGGCAATACTTTGAAGACATGGATAAAGTGACACCTGCCTCAACACCCCTTCAACTCAATAAAAAATTATTTATTGAAAGGAATACTGACAAAGGACCTGTACTCACTCCAATTGAAGAAGGAACAACATTGCACGTTGGAGATAAAATAAAAGTGAGGATTGAATTGCGTACAGACCGCGATATGGAATATGTTCATATGAAAGACCTGCGTGCCTCAGCACTGGAACCCATAAATGTATTGAGCGGATACAAATGGCAGGGTGGACTTGGATATTATGAAAGTACAAAAGATGCCAGCACAAATTTCTTTTTTGATGTATTGAGAAAAGGAACTTATGTTTTTGAATATCCACTTTTTGTTACCCACAACGGATCCTTCAGCAATGGCATCACCAGCATTCAGTGTATGTATGCCCCCGAGTTTAGTGCACATTCAGAGGGAGTGAGTTTTAGGGTGGAAGAATAGGTATTGAAGAAATCAATTCAGAATTTGGAATTCGGAAGCATCCAATCCGAATTCCGTTTCCCGAATTCCCTTCCGGATGGTGGCATTTTTCATAAAATAATTCCCTTGCCCTATCTTTGCCCATGGCAACAAACAACAATCCTGCTAAGCAATTCATTGAAGGGTTAACGTTCGACGATGTTCTTCTGGTTCCGGCCTTTTCGGAAATTATTCCCCGCGATGTTGACATAAAAACAAAACTCACTAAAGACATTACACTGAATGTACCATTGCTTTCAGCAGCTATGGACACAGTTACTGAAGCTTCCCTTGCCATTGCGCTCGCAAGGGAAGGAGGTATTGGTATTCTTCACAAGAATATGACCATAGAAAAACAGGCTGACCAGGTAAGAAAGGTGAAGCGTAGTGAAAGCGGTATGATCATAGACCCGATCACACTTACCGTAACTGCAACCATTGGTGACGCGTTAAGACTGATGCGTGATAACAAAATTGGCGGTATCCCTATTGTTGATGGTGATGGAAAACTCGCTGGCATCCTAACCAACAGGGATCTGAGGTTTGAAGAAGACATGCATCGCAAAGTGAGCGAAGTAATGACAAAAGAAAATCTCATCATTGCCCCGGAAGGTACAGACCTCAAAGGTGCAGAACGGATACTTCGCCAGACAAAAGTTGAAAAACTTCCTGTTGTAAACAAAGCCGGAAAATTAATCGGGCTGATTACTTACCGGGATATTTTAAAAGTTACTTCTTATCCTGATGCTGTAAAAGATTCACTTGGCCGCCTTCTTGTAGGAGCAGCAGTGGGTGTAACAAGAGACCTGCTTGACCGTGTTGGTGCATTGCAGCAGGTAGGTGTAGACATTATTTGCCTTGATAGTGCGCACGGTCATTCGAAAGGAATTATTGATGCGTTAAAAAATGTAAAGAAAAATTTCCGCCAGCTGAATGTTATTGCAGGCAATGTAGCAACAACTGAAGGTGCACAGTCGCTTGCTGATGCAGGTGCTGATGCAGTAAAAGTAGGTATTGGCCCTGGTTCC
>JBJMLW010000345.1:0-9266 GCA_045805105.1 Flavisolibacter sp.
ATCGATTTTGCCAAAAGAAGTTTTCCAGGGTTCATTCTCGAATGTTTTATAATGCGAAACCAGGTCCAGATCGTCTGCTACGTTCAACACCATTCCTTTGTCATAAGAAATAAGTTGCTTCAATGCAGGAACCAGGAATGATTTTATTTTGACCTCCAGCTCTGTTTTCAAAGGATGTTCGTCAACGCTTCGCAGATACCACCGATGGATTCGATTCAGGTGGTGAATGATACTTAGGAAAAGTTCACGATAGTTTTCTTTTGTTGGATTGGCTTCTATTTCCTTTCGGATATCATTGTATTCCTTTTTAATATGCACGAGTTTTTTTCCCCATTGAGAAATGGATGCCACCACGACCGCGATGTCCTGGTAAAAGAATTCTTTCCATGTAACTATTTCTTTCGACTTCGCTCCCTGGTATTTAACCGGCAACTGTTTTTTGTGCTGTTCAGATTGGGATTGTTCTTCATCGTGAAGGTAAACCTGCGGTTCGTTGCATGGCCTGGTAACAATGCCATGTTCAAAATCGACCCAGTCGATCGGATCATTAAGATCAAAATAGCGGACAAGGTCTGCATAATGCTTTGCGAAAACGAGGATATCCTGTGTATTGCGCGGATCTATGGGAGCATGTACCGGATCCAGTGCCGGTAAAAAGCGCGTCAACAGGCTTGTGCCCTCGCTATTCATATCATCATGCGAGCAACATTTTTTATCGTCTGGGTTCCCTGTCATGTTTTTATCTTACTAGGTTTGTTCCTTCATTATAATAGAAAGGAAATACATAATTGTAGCGTGTGTTTGTTGTGATCACCCTGTATTCAATGCTAATAGGTAATATGCCTTCTGTATTAGCCTGGTTGATCAAACGCGGATCGGTATTTGCCGGCAAACCTACCTGCACCGTTTCTACGATGATCCTCGGCTCATGATACATTAATGAATCTTTAATGATCTTTTCCATCATGGTTCGCGTTGAAACGTTCATAGGTTCAAATACGAATTTGCGTAGCGCGCAACCATAGAGAGGTTGCATAACTCTTTCCCCCGGGTCTGTAGAAAAAAGAATATCGAGACTGCTGCGTATATCCGGCTCATCGGATATCATTTCCACGCCCCAGAATTCTTTATGAAATGTGGGAGGGAAATTCCAGCCCGTGCCGAGAAAAGATTTTTTTATATCCATAGTTACCCTCCTATTTGAACAGTAGGACAAAATCCCTGTATGGTTCCACCGTGAGATGTTGAATCTCCCTGTCGCGCCGCAAATTTTCCTCCGATCTTCACTGTTGCGGAGCCCTTAATGATCGGATCTGTAAGTCCTCCACCTGTGCAGATACAATTGTCTCCAACGCAGGCAGCAGGAAATCCACCAATCATCACTTGCACATTACCCGGTGGAAGTATGGGACCACCCACGTGCGGGATGGGTGGAGTAGCTACTATCTGCATCGGGCAGGTATGCAGGTCTGAAACTCTTGCGGCAAATCCCATTGTTGTTTTTATTTTCTAGTTAATATTTACCATCGAGCCTTTGAGAGATGTGACACAGGTTGAATCTCCAAAATCAGAAGTGGAAGTGCCTTTTGCCTTCAGACCTGATGTTGCTTTAAGATCAATATTCTGTGTCGCCTCTGCCGTAATATTTGCCTTGGCTGTAAGTTTTATATCCTTGTCACTTTCTATAGTGATACCATCTTTGTTCATTGTGATTTTATTATTGAGCTCGTCGGATAAAATGATCGAGCCATCGTCATCACTGATCACAATAGATTTTTCCTTTGGTGTAATGATGGTGATACTTTTTTTATCATCATCAAATACAAGTTTCATCTTGCTACGTGTATAAAACCCTTTTTCATTATTATCATCACTTGCGGTAACAGGTGCAGGCATTGACTGACTGTGTAACATGCCAAGTATGATACCGTGACGCGGGTCATCATTTACAAAGCCAAGCACCACTTCGTCATTAATCTCCGGCATGAAAAAAGAACCACGTTCATTTCCTGCATCCAGCAGTGCTATTCGACACCATATTCCCTCTTCATCATTGCTGATAAGAGGAACTTTTACTTTTACACGAAACTCATTATCCGGGTCGCTTTCAAGCTTGGTAACGATTCCCGTATGAAGTCCGTTGATGCCCGGAACCAATCCCGATGCCGGCTTTTCAACAATATCTTCCGACTTGTAGAACCATTCATGATTCCATCCAAACTGGATCTCTGTCTGATAATCCTTGTCAGAGAAAATATGCTGCACCCCTGTAACAAAAACTTTCCCGTTAAACCGATCACTGATGCCATCTAGTGTAATGACATCTCCGGGTTTAACAGAAGAAACACCCTGTAATTTCACCTTGCCACACACTTTCGAAAGAATGCTTTTCATTGCATAGGCATCAGCCCATTCTTTTAATTCTTCATCGGCAATGAATGCAGCATGATTAACTGCATATTCGTCACTATTGAAAATATCTGCCAGGTCCGCAGCGGATATATTACCGGTTTCACTAAGGGAGAAGCTTCCATCTTCTGAATCCTGCAATTTCTGGTCTGAAAAATTCCATGAATGCGTTTTTACAGATTTAAATTGTCTTCTTGCATCCATTTCAGTTTCAAACTCGAAAATGTTACTTCCATATGTAGCTGTGAGAATTGAAGTGGTTATTGAAGGTTTTTTTGCAATGAGTTTTCCGTCGTCCGTAAGAACCAGCATCGAATTCATTTCAGCACGCGATAAAATAAAATCCCAATCGGTACAATTGAATTGTACCATTTCTTTGTATGTAACGGAGGTAGATTCTATATCTGTGTCAAGACCGGCATTGCCTGCGAGGTCTTCGATCACCTCGCTGTCTTTCTGATCGAAGAAATAACTGTTTTTTCTGCGTAAAGACAATGCAACGCTTTTATCTTTTGCTTCAACATAGAGATATGAGGTCTTTTGCTTGGCTTTCAATGCATGTTTTGTGATGATGCCTTTAAAAACAGTTTCAGTATTACTATGATAACCGAGTTGGATCTCGATCTCGCTTCCAGGTGTAAACAAATCCTCGTTGCTTAATTCAAATTTCTGTGCAGATGAATCACCATCAAGTAATATGATTTTTGCGCTGGAAATCCTGTTAAATTGTTTCCCGACGGTAATGGCAAACACTCCGATCTCATTGCTGATGGCAGTGCCATCAACCAGGATCTTTTGTGAGAGCACATCTGTAGGTTCCTGCGTCTGAGGAAGCAAATCATCAAGCATAGTCAGGCAATTGGGGGAAGATTAATTGTGGTACCGGGTTCCAGTTTTCGAAAATTCTTTAACCTGTTTGCACCAGCAACCTGCAAATAATAATCCTGTGTTTTATATTCTCTGTAAACCATTAATGGCAGTATGTCTCCATCCTGAACAAGTTTACTATGGGTTAGATCAGGAGATGAGAACATACTGGCAATTTGATTCAGCTTGCTATCTGTTCTTTCCAAAAATGTAGCATTGACCTTTGCGCGAAGCGGAATTCCGTTACTGTCAAACAATGTGTAGGTGATACGTGAATTCACAAGCACGCAGTCGCGGATAAAAGTTCCCCATTGTACGATCAGGTAATTGGGCCGA
This sequence comes from Flavisolibacter sp., assembly GCA_045805105.1. Taxonomy (GTDB): domain Bacteria; phylum Bacteroidota; class Bacteroidia; order Chitinophagales; family Chitinophagaceae; genus Flavisolibacter. The sequence continues at coordinate 3,613 of JBJMLW010000345.1, forward strand.
TGAATGTCTCCGCTGATATCAAGGGTCACTGCATTGAACAACAGCACCTGGATGGGCACAGGAATCGCAATCGGGATTTCCAGGTCGGAAGAAACTCCGGTACCATCAAGAATGAATTCAATACTGAAACGACCAGGCTCTGACCCATTATATCTTGGGTCACCGCCAGTACCATTTGCTGGCTGTTGTGTGTTAAATGAAGTAGTATGTTCAACAGTGTACGTGTCCGGGTTGAACATGCATTCAAATAACAGGGGTATGGCAAATGACAAGCCTGATGGTTCCTGTATTCCAAGGATCTTCAAATTGGTAAGTAGGCCTGGCATCAGCGTTCTTTTTTATCGTTTATTACTTCATCGATTAATTCAAGGAGTTCATTTTTTGTTACCGCAGCGATGGTTTCGGGTGCAGTTGCAGAAGCTGGATCGCTTTTATTACTGTTGCCATCGCCGGTAATGACCGCACGAACAATTACTTCATTGATCACGACTGCCATAGTTATCCCCTTTTAAAATACTGGTAGGCTAATTCGATTGATTCGATCACTACTGAATTGTCACTTGCCCTGAAGTCGGATACAGTCCATCTCACCGGCCATGCTTTGATAAAACTCCAGGATTGCAAAGGCTGATGGTTATTGTCAAGCAGCTTAACGATTATTGTTGCAGGCGAAAAACTGAAATTTTCAACAGCATCTATAAACCACTTGATAAGACCTGAGTCGATCAGCATGCCTCTTTTTAATACCAGGTTGCTGTATTTTGCTCTCGTCGGAAGACGATGAGAAAAACGATTTTCTCCACCAGACCTCACCTCCTCTACCCCGAGTTCAGCGTTCAAACCAGATACATCCTGGAACCTGACATCATTTACACTGACCCCCGAAATATCCTGGAACTCCACTTTGAAATGAAAGGAACGAGGCATTGAATATGGTCGATCATTCTCAGGCATATTCTATTTAGCTATTTTCAAGACTCAATCCTTCGTGTGCCAATTCAATGGATTCGATCGCCACTTCGTTACCTGTGGATTTCAATGAAGGACCTTCTACTTTTACCGGCCATGCCTGTAGCACTTTCCATACCATCACCGGCTCATGCTTTTCGTTTAGTAACATGATGGTTATATCTCTTCGTTCAACGGTATTCAGGCTTATGGTGGTTAACCATTTATAGAAATCATTATCGCCCTTGCTGATACCTCGTTTCAACGAGATGTTATTTACTTTATGTAAGCCAGGCATTTTTGATGGTCCGAAATCAGGACTCGAACCTTCGCGATACTCTATAACCTGCACTTCCTGTGTGAGACCTGAGACCTCAGAAAAACCTAAATTGTTTCCGCCCCACTGTACTGTGAAGTGAAAAACCGGAATGGGATATTTTGCCATCGTTAATTATTTTAGTTTTTTAGAATTGTTTGTGTATCAGGAAACCTGCATTTTATGAGAGAATTTAAGTACGATGAATTCTGCTGGGCGAGCGACTGCCATTCCTATTTCTACATTCATAATTCCGTTGAGAATATCATCGGCCGTCATGGTAACTCCCAGTCCAACTTTTACAAAAAATGCATCATCTGGCTTTGCACCTGCCAACGCTCCTTCCTGCCATTTTGTGATCAGGTAATTTTCGATCATTGACTTCACCATCACCCAGGTATTTTTTGTATTCGGTTCGAACACGGCCCATACTGTAGATTTCTGAACCGATTCTTCAACCATATTGAAAAATCTGCGCACGTTTACATAACGCCATTCGTTGGAATTGCCATCCAGTGTTCTCGCACCCCATACAATGGTACCACGGCCGGAGAACGAGCGAATAACATTGATGGACTTACCACCAGTGGTATCGATATTCAGGCCACCCTGTCTTTCATTGTCAATAATGACTGAGGGTCCTATCACGTTATTGACGCCAACATTGGCCGGTGCCTTCCATACGCCGCGGTTATTGTCTACTCTTGCATAAATTCCTGCCATGGCAGATGAAGGCGGAAGCATCACCTTAAGCTTTGCATTCACTTCACCAAGCAATGCATTATAGGCAACATTATTTGAACCCTTTAATGAACCAATGGTAGCATTTGCAGCGATGTGAGGCTGCTGCGGACTATTTTGAACAGGTGCATTGCCATTGAGTAAAACCGTTTTTATAACAAGATCATCTATCTTCTCCACGCTAAAGTTGAAAGTCGTTTTCAGATATGGATAATAAGACGCTGCATAACGGAGGTATTCATTTTCTTTTGAAAGTCCTCTGAAGGCTACAATATCTGCGTCGTTATATTCTTTTTTAGAAGGATCATCGATCCTCACATCCAGCACTGCAAACCTGTCTTTAAGATCATGCGCCTGGTCAATTGCCTTACCACAAACTGTAAGGTAATCGGCCGATGCAAGCGAAACTGCTTCGGGTATAACAAGCATGGTAGGTTCATCCAACAACTTGATCTTATCTATACCCGCTGATAGTTTAGGCTCATCGATCGGAGTAGCGTAATCACCTGCAGAAACAACATAACATTTACCACCTCCATTAGCAAAGAACATTTGCATGGCATAATACAGGCGGTAATGTGAAACAGTGGCTGTGGCTTTATATGCGAGTTCGAATCCTGTTGCATTTCCTGCAGCATCCTGTTTTTCATTAACAGATAAGTCGAACGAAGTAACTGGTTCCTTATGAGCCCATCCAAAATATTGCTCATATTCTTTGAGTGAAGTAATTTCTACGGGTTCGGTAATATCTACGCCGTCTTTTTTTGCAAATTCAGTAAACCCTATAAATGCTGGAATGGCGGTTTCCACTTCTGCCACTGAGGGCGGGAAAACTGATATTTCTTCTACGAAGACGCCAGGAGTTCTGTAAGTCATGTTGTTGATGATTTAAAATTATTTTTTATCAAATACAAGCGCATACTGGTTTGAGTTTTCATTGGTCACAGGAAGTACTTTGAAATATACCATTCCGTAAAACCGGTCATTGAAGTAGTTTTCATATACAAGGATTTCCCGCTTTTTTTCTTCAGTCGCAGGCAGGGTGTCTTCTGAAATATCATATGCCTGTTCGCCTGTTGGACTGACATCGAATTGAAATGTTTTTGTAGTAGGCTCAAGTATGGCCACATCTTTCAGCACGTCTCCCTTCAGCTTTTTCAGTTTGATATTTACAGGCCGATCCGTGTGTTGGATCTGATAATCGAATACAACGGATTCAACAAATCTTGAAGAACTGAAAAACTGGCTGTCGACTGTTGCAGCATAAAACTGGATCGCTTCTGGCTTCGGTATCAGCTCCGGATTGGTATACTGGTCAAAAGCATCATCCTTAATGTTTAATATAAAAGTGAATTCTTTATTTACCAACGCGTTCATGTTCGTCTGCCATGGGCCGATAGACTGGTAAAATAAAAACCAGTCATTCCTGACTTTTTTTGTCAGCAGCCCAAGACGTTGAATAGTATTGCTTGTTTGCGAATCGGGTACCAGTTCGAAGGCATCAAAAAATTTGTCGGTGAAGTATTTGTGCTCTACATGCACAGAAATGAGTATGTCGTATCTCGTTCTCAATAGGTCAGTTTTTTCTATGAAGATTATTATCGATTTCCAGAATTGCTTTTTGTTTGTCACCCATAAACCCTTTGTCAATAACTACAAGTTTCACTTTGTAAATAACCGAAGGCATGTATTTGCCGCCAAGAGAAGCCCACAACTGGTTTTGCTGTTCAAAAGAAAGTGAATGCAGTTCTACAATCAGGTATTCTATAGGATCGAGATCAGGATAATCCGTTTTATCAAAAACACAAGTGCCCTGGAAATAAGTGATCACTTCAGACAATCTTTTCAAAGCTGCATCATAGAATCCGGCATTGTTTCCGGGATTTGCTGCCACGAGGATAAACAGGTTCAATTTGATCTCGGGATTCGCTACTTCAACATCATTGTCAACCCTCCTTTGCTTTTGTAATTGAGTTTTGAATATTCTTTCTTCTTCAATGTTGGATATCATCATGCCTACAAGGCCTTTTTCTAAAGTCGGTTCACCCTTTTCATTAAACAGGGCGCCTATGACTACAGGAACCGGATCTTCGCCGTTAAATTGGTCTGTGACAATACGATTTTGAAGAAAACTAATGGCTTTATCGAGCATGGAGACAATTAGATGGTGTTGTAAAAAAACGTATACAAATTTGGCATAATGAAAAAAGAAAAACACCGGCATTTACACCTGATTATTCACACCAGTATTTTTACCGGGGATGCAAAACATAACTTGCAATTAAAAAAATATACAGTATCGTAATGATGCAAATTGATCATCAAAAGAAATTACCGCGGCTGCGCATGAAGAGTTAAGAGGGAAATGACAGGCTACCCGGATTTTTCGAGCAGTTCATGTGTGAAGGCAAAGGCAACAAGTCCGGCAGTATTTTTTGTTTGCGTCTTTTGCATAAGATTTTCTCTATGCCAGGAAATTGTTTTCTGCGATAGATTGAGATGGCTGGCGATTTCCTTAGTGGAATATTCCTGGCAGATCAATTGTATGATTTCCTTTTCGCGTTCGCTAAAAAGCATACTGCAGGATTTATCCTCTGCCTGCTTTTTCAGAATTATTTTATTGAAAAGTTTATCCCCTGCTTTTTTTGGCCAGTAGCGGTTTTCATTAAATACCACTTCCGAAAGGGCGTTTTTAATTTCCTCCTTATCGGTATTTTTAAATAAATAACCTGCTGCCCCGCTATGAAACATGTCAATCATGTGCTGATCATCCTCATACATGGAAACAGCAATGACCTTTGTTTTGGGAAAATGTTTGGAAATTTCTTTTGTTGCGGTGAATCCATTCATGATCGGCATCGATATATCCATAAGCACCACATCAAAATGTTCTATCTGCAATAACTCCAACACTTCTTTGCCATTTTCCGCTTCTTTAATCTGAGAGATTAAATTTATTTTTTTGAGAGCCATAATAATTCCCATGCGGAACAAATGATGATCATCTGCGACGATAAGCTTTAATTTACGCTCAAAGGATCCGTTAATCAACATCGACAATGTTTTTCAAATTTTCACCAACCAGGTTTCCAGGGGTAATAATTTTAGTCGCTTTAAACCAATTCAGTGAATTGTCGAATACCAGGTTCTGAATTAATTTTCTTATTCAGCTCTTTGCCGTCCTTATTTATGTGCAACTACAGGTAGACAAACCCAATGCCTGTAGATCTGACATCTTCAATAAAACCCTTACAGCGAGAATTGTGGTACTGATACATTTCATAAGTCGGAAACTTGTCCGTTAATAGAAACATGCAATAGGTGCAGATTAAGTAAACACAAGAAGTAAAACGAAAAGGTTTTAGAAAGATAACTGGGAGGGTAAACTCATGCTTAAAACAAAACTCGTGTATCAAAACTGAATTACCAACAGTATAATTACTTATATTTTTTCAGTATATACACGAAACTATATTTTTTCGCCAAGAATTATACGGACTGATCTTTATCTATTCAACCTCATGGCGGATATCGGGCTTCAAGGTGGCACCGGGCAGGTAAAAGAACGGATTTCAGATCATTCACTAGCTTCAGGCCTCATAATACACTCTTTATGAAGCTGTCCCTCTGGTCTATTGGCAAATCACAT
>JBJMLW010000346.1:0-3906 GCA_045805105.1 Flavisolibacter sp.
AATAATACCGGATTAATCGGGCTGTTGATGATTTTTCCAACTTCAGCACCAGGGCACCATGTTTCCCAGTCAACCACCTGGTTTTTATTCTCCGGATCTTTAAGTATCATGTCACGGTCCATATAAATAATGGTCATCACCTTTCTCATGTCGCGTGTTTCATTGGCACCGGCACGATGAAATACCCAACCGGAATGAAAACTGATTTCACCAAGGTCAAAGGGCTCAATGATATGGCGGAAATCGGTAACTTTTAATCGCTGCTGCATCACTGTTTCACTTTCATCTCCAATAGCGAGTTCTCTTCCTTCAACAATTCTGTGACTACCTGCACTGAATTCAAGCGGACCCATTTCCAGTGGTGTTCGTTGCAATGGGATCCATGCTGTGATAGATTTATCGGTTTCAAGTGGCCAGTAATACTGGTCGGCATGCCATGGTGTAATGCCACCGCCACCTTCTTTAAATAATGCCTGGTCGTGGTAAAGACGTACACCCTGAACCTGCATCAGGTCTGTTGCAATCTTTGCAATGCGTTTACTGAATACAAGTGCTTTTGCTCCTTCATCTTCGCGCCATAAATTAAAAATCTGCAGGAATGCTTTTCCATAGGTATCTCTTTCATCAAGGTTACTTTTTGCCTTGTTCAGTTTTTCTACATTGGCGGAGATCACTTCACCGAAGTATGCAACGCATTCGGGATTGAGTACCTGTTTTAATTTGATGTAACGGTTCTCTTCGAAGAAATCTATCTGCTCCGGGGTAAGAGAGTATGGTGAATCGAGGTATTTTGATATGGAGGATGGAATCATTATAATGATTTTTACAAATGTAGGGATTCGGGAATGGTGAGTTATGGTTGCATTTAGAAAAACCTGGATTGCACAAGTAAAGAGTTTTGCGTATCTGAATTAATGAACTAACGCAAGCCCCTTACGGGGCACGCAAAGGTTACGCAAAGGACGCTATCATATTTTGCGCCCCTTGCTTTTCCTTTGCGTCCCGATGAAATCGGGATGGCGTTAGTTCATTGATTGTATGTATTAAATCCAATATGGACTTTGTCACCGAAAATGTAATACTTAAAGCATGACATCATGGGGCTTTCATTCACGATTGACCATTGCCTGCCGGCAGGCAGGTTCACGATTCACCATCTCTCATTCCTTTATTAACTCGTTACCAAACCCCCAATTAATTCCAAACAATGCAACAAGGTTATTTACAGAACCAAAGTTTTTACCGAATGAACCCGTAAGAAATAAATTATCCATGATCCGGTATTGCAGGATGCCGACATTTCTGTTCGTGTCGTGATTGTCCTCTTCAAAGCGGTGCAGGCTTTCGAATGATACACTTAATTTATCCAACTGAAATTCAAACCGTCCACCGAAGTCTATAGAATGAGATGAGGTGAATGATACAAAATCCTTTGTTTTCTTTTCCTGCAGGTAACGGAAAGCCACATAAAAATTCATATAATTTTTATTGGAAATCAATTTTTCAAGATCCTTTGTTCCGGAAAGAGGAAGGTTATATGCAAGTGTTGTCCAGATACCAGTTCTATCACCATGATGATCTCCAACAGTATTATCCCTGAATGCAAGTGAACCTGCTGCAGCAATGTCAACCTGGAATGCCGGTTTCATTGAAAGAAGTTTGCGTAACCTGTCTTCTTGCAACTGAATTGCCTTATCATCTCCAAAAGCAGCTTCCAATCCTTTTGCAAGACATGCATTATACTGTGGTTGTCCTATAAAAGCAGTACACCCTGTAACTACTGAAGGTGTTAAAGCAACCTGCCGAAGAGCAATTGCACTGATAACATCATTAATTGCAGACGACATTTGTTTCCTGACTACGCTTACAGGATTAGCGCGAAAGCCAAAAGAAAAATAATTGGCATCATACGGATGCGATTTTGTACTGTCCTGGTCAAATGAACCAGCAGAAATGCTGGCATGACGAAGATTGGCAAAAATATTTTTCTGCTTTCCTGTTTCACGGTCTATACCCAGGTATTTATAAACGTCCAGGTTATTTTTAAAAAACCAGAATGGCGTGATTTCAAATCCGAAATTTTTAGGAAGCCCGCTTCCTTCGGTCACCAGGCTTACAATGCTTGCAGTAAAAGCCTTCGTTGTACCCGGTCGCTCAATTACTGCCGGCGCTTTGTCAAGTAGAATAAATGCAGGCGAATTGGGTACGTTCAGGTCTTTCAGGTTCAGTTGCTGCGCATGAGATGCTTCAGCACATATTATAAAAAAGAAAATAAAAATAAACGCTTCATATTTTCTATGGCGCTTCATGAAGAATAAATTTAATGGCCTTTGTAGCAGCTATGATCTGGTGCTCCATGAGCCGGATCTTATCATCATTATCCAAATTAAAATCCTGGCTTCTGTCCATGCCACCGGTAACCCTGTAGCTGATTCGAAGCTGTTCAAATACTGAGTCCCACTGATCAGGCGGCAGGTGAATCAGATTAATGACAGATGTAACAACAAGAACGGTATTTACAAGATCAGATGAAATTCCAACTGGTAAATGATGAATGCTGCCTGTTGCATCACTGGACGAATCGCCCAGGTTAACAACGGTACCTCCACTTTTCTTCAATTGAACAACTGTTGATGCGATGCCAATGGTTACTGGCTTTACATCAATCATGATCAATGACTGATCCTGTTTTAAATAATATATCCTGGATGCCATGATGAACAGATAATATTCAATATGCAATGCTCAATTGTCTATGCACAAGGACGATCCACCAGTGAATACAAAAACATTTATCCAAAATGACTTGAGTATTGAGCATTGAATATTGAATATTGAAAATTGAAAATTGAAAATTTTTTTATCAATGTAATCACGCGCCGTTCCTTTATTCCCATTCCAAAATTAAATATATGTAACACTTCACGCATCAAAGTACTATTGCCCATTTCTGATCGGACTTTTACGATTTTAAAGGAGAACACATTTCCTTAACAGTAAAACATTTTCATTTTCATCAATCGTGTTGTAATATTGCACCGCCAAAGGGAAGTAAATGGAAAAAAAATTCTCTTTAGCATGAAATCCGAACCTGAAATGAACAACCAGATTTATACATTATCATTCTGCATTATACAGCAGACCGGTTGGTTCAAACCTTCAGCCAGCGCGGATTTCAATATATAACTTTTGTAAACAAATGCCCGTAAGGGTAAACTATAAAACCTATCTTATGAAAAAGATCATTGTTATTCTTGCCATTGTTTTTTCTTTTACGAATACTTATGCCAACGACACAAGAATTACACCGGTAGTTCTGGAATCATTTAAAACATCTTTTAAAGATGCAACTGATGTTAACTGGACAAGTGCTGAAAATTTTTACAAAGCGCAGTTTCTCCTGAACGACCAATATGTTGCAGCATATTACGATGCTGAAGGACACATGATTGCCCTGACACGTAATATCAGTTCAACGCTTCTTCCGATTACGCTGCAGGTTTCTTTAAAAAATAACTATAACGAAGGCTGGATCAGCGACCTGTTTGAAATAACAAACGACCAGGGTACCTATTACTTTGCAACAGTTGAAAATGGTGAATCCAGGACGATTTTGAAATCAGGATTAGATTCTACATGGACTGTATATAAAAAGATAAGTAAGAAATAGTTAATTGACACGTAAAACAAACCGCCTCTAACGAATTGTTCGCAATTAACTTAAGCAATGGCTCGTCGCACAAAGGACGAGCCATTCACCATTGGCCCCCTGTTTCTCGAAGCCCCCTGTCCCCCGAAGGGGGAACTTAGGTTTTTGTTTCATTTTGAGTAGTAAAATTTCTTAGATCTTCTTTCGTTGGAAAGGCAGGAACGCTAGTCCCGATTTCATCGGGACCGCAAAGGATA
>JBJMLW010000347.1:0-12720 GCA_045805105.1 Flavisolibacter sp.
AGAAAAAAATCCCAGTACATAAAACAGGAGGAAAAGAAAAACAGTAAAGAGCATCACACGGTAATGCTTCCCGATGGTATAGGGAACATCAAATTTCCAGAAGGTTACCAGCCGGTTCGATTCTTCGCGACGGTTCTGGTAAATGCGCAGGTAAATCCTGGAAGCGAGTGAATTGATGTACTTCGTAACCTTGCTCGCAGGGTAAAATGTTTTGGCATAGGCAAGGTCATCTACCAGGCCTACGAAGTCCCTGGCCATTTCATCTGCGTCGTCGGAACCGCCATTCCTGATGTTTTCCCAGCGGTCTTTATTTTTTTTAATGAAGAGACCTTCTCTCACTATCCTTTTTGCTTGTAAAATAGGATTTTTCAGCTATCAAACAGGATCGCCCGGGTTTTTATACATTTATCATGAAATAAGGATACATGAGTATAGTGCGGATCGCCACCAATTTCAACATAGATATTGAATTTGTTTCTCCACCCTTCTACAAGCGGCTGTTTGCCTGGCTCATTGACCTGATCATACAGGTGTTTTACCTCGTAATGGCCACACGCTTATTTACCTGGATCTCCAGCAACCGAACACAGTCGCTGGATTCCCAATACGACCTGCACTTTATCGGCCTGTTTTTACTGGTTCCGTTTTTTATTTATCACCTGGTTTCAGAGATCGTGCTGGGCGGACAAAGCATTGGAAAAAAAATCACCGGCATCAGGGTCATAAGTGAAAACGGGGGCAAGCCTGGTATCGGGCAATATATTATCCGCTGGCTGATCCGGACATCAGATGTTTTTCTGTTTATTATGTTGCTTCTTCTTCCCTATGCCGAACATTATGGTGCCCGTATTTACTGGGGCTTTGGCGGCGCGCTCGTTCTGCTGGCAAGTGATGTAATTCTTGTAAATACCCGTAACCAGCAGCGCCTGGGTGATATTCTTGCACACACACTTCTTATCAATACAAGACAGAAGGAGAATATCAACGATACCATATTCCAGGAAATATCAGGTCATTACACACCCCGCTTTCCACAGGTAATGCAATTAAGTGATAAGGATATCAATTCCCTCAAAAGCATTCTTGATACAGCTAAAAAAGGAAAGGATCACCAGCTGGCGGAACTGGCCAGCGACAAGATCAGGAATCACCTTCATATTGAAACTGATCTTACCCCATTTGTTTTCCTGGAAGTTTTATTAAAGGATTACAATTACCTGTCAGTTAACTAGACGCTGCCATTCCGAGCGCATACAATACGATCACCAGAACATAAATGACAAAGGCGATAATGATGATGATCCCCAGGTATTTGAAATAGGTTTTCAGTTTCGCAAATGATTCATTCAATTCCTCCTGGTTGTTACTTACCAGTGCCTTTTTCATTTTATTGGAAAACTGCAGCAGGAAATACAAAGGAAAGAAAGCTATAGCAACACAAATCACGCTAACAATAGCCAATGTTGCTTTTGTGGCAGGAGCTACTTCAGTAACGACAGATCCATCGGATTGCGCATTTATGAGGGTTGGTGATACCGTAGCGCCAAGTGCTACTGCAACAAGACCTAAGAAAAGAACAACCATTCCGGTAATCGCAAGGAATTTTGTCCATTTATAAATATCTGTCAGGTAACTTTTAGTTACAGGGTCGATGCTGAGAGAAAACAGGTTTTGATTGTCGTTCATTGGTTTGTTTGTTATATTGATTATTTTATATGGTGAGTAGTTGATACGTTGATTAGTTTGTACGTTGATATGTTAATTGATTGATTAATGATTATTAAAATAATAAAATCATTCAAATGAATATCAGCTACGAATCAAAGTATTAACGAATCAAGTAATCAGCTACCCTAATACGCACGTGCAAATAACACCCTTTCCCTCGATGGCTTTCCGGTTAAAATACACTTCCCATTCTCCTGTGGATTATTCAGAGGAATACAACGTATAGTGGCCTTTGTTTTTTCCTTGATCAATTCTTCAGTTTCATTTGTTCCATCCCAGTGAGCAGAAACAAAACCTCCTTTTTCATCCAGCACATTTACAAATGTATTCCAGTCGTCTGCGGGAGTGATATTATCATCACGAAATTTTTCAGCCCGTTTGTACAGGTTCTGCTGTATATCATCCAGCAGCGAAATGATGTGGGTATCCAGTACATCCAGTGAAATTGATTTCTTTTCCTTTGTATCGCGTCTGGCTACTTCGGCTACATTATTCTGCAGGTCTCTTGCACCAAGCGCTACGCGAACGGGAACACCTTTGAGTTCATATTCGGCAAATTTCCATCCCGGCCTGTTGTTGTCATTGTCATCATATTTTACGCGGATGCCATGCTTTTTCAATTGATCCATCAGTTGTTTTGCCTTTTCATCAATCAACTGCTTCTGGTCATCACCTTTGTAAATGGGAACAATCACTACCTGCAGGGGTGCAATCCTGGGTGGCATTACCAGGCCTTCATCATCGCTATGTACCATAACAAGCGCACCAATAAGTCTTGTTGTTACTCCCCAGCTGGTTGCCCATACATATTCCTGTTTATTTTCTTTGCTGAGAAATTTTACGTCAAATGCTTTTGCAAAGTTCTGTCCAAGAAAATGTGATGTTCCTGCCTGGAGTGCTTTGCCATCCTGCATCAATGCTTCGATACAATAAGTATCTTCTGCTCCTGCAAATCTTTCTCCCGGAGTTTTTACACCGCGAACAACAGGAAGGGCCATAAATTCTTCCACGAATGTTGCATATACTTCAAGCATCTGCCTGGCTTCTGCCACCGCTTCTGCGGAAGTTGCATGCGCCGTATGTCCTTCCTGCCAGAGGAATTCGGTTGTTCGTAAGAAAAGTCTTGTTCGCATTTCCCAACGCACAACATTCGCCCACTGATTTACAAGTATGGGAAGATCACGGTAAGATTGTATCCAGTCTTTATACGTATTCCAGATAATTGCTTCACTTGTTGGACGAACGATCAGTTCTTCCTCCAGTTTTGCTTCCGGATCTACGATCAGCTTACCTGCATTTTCAGGATCTGTTTTTAACCGGTAGTGCGTAACAATAGCACATTCCTTTGCAAATCCTTCTGCATTTTTTTCTTCCGCTTCAAAGAGACTTTTCGGAACAAAAAGCGGAAAATATGCATTCTGATGACCGGTTTCTTTGAACATCCTGTCTAACTGGTCACGCATATTCTCCCATAAAGAATACCCATAAGGTTTGATTACCATGCATCCCCTCACAGCAGAATAATCGGCCAAACCTCCTTTTATTACCAGGTCATTGTACCATTGCGAATAATCTTCTTTCCTTGTCGTTAATTCTTTTGCCATAGTTTAAAAAAAATGCTTGACCTTTATCTTTTGTTTAACAGCAAATTGCAGAAATTTACTGTCAGGTGGCAAAAGTAATATTAACCTCTAAATTGTCTGCCATGAAATCTACTCTACCCTTTTTATCGATTGCTTTACTTTTTGCAAGTTGTACAACAGCTTATAAATCCGGTCAGACTCCGGACGATGTTTATTTTTCTCCAGCAAGACCGCAGGATGAATATGTACGCAAACACACAGAAGAAAGTGAACAACGCACTTATTCTGATGAAATGGCGGAAAGAGATGACCGCTACCTGCGCATGAAGATCCGCGATCACCGGTATGCAGATTTATACGATGACTATTATTCTTACAATCCTTATTACTATCATTATGTGAACGGAGGTTTGTATTATAACAGTCCGTTCTCTTCATTCTCCTACTGGAATTATTATTACAACCCTTACTGCTCACATGCATATACATACACAGCCAATCTGAAAACACCAATCTACACAAGGCCAAGAACTTTTGATTTGAGTGTGTATGATCCCAACGTCAGGATTACCGGTAGCAATGCGAAAGGATTTAAAAGCTATGGTACCACAACGATCCCGAGAAATTTTGGTACAAGCACACGAAATAGCAACAACTACCGGAATACCGGAAGAAATGCAGGTGAGTTTCTGAGAGAAGCATTCGGTGGTGGATCATCATCCTCGAGTTCATCTTCCAAATCAACACCAAATCCATCTTCGGCAGGTTCTTCATCTTCTGGTGGTGGAAGCAGGAGCAGCTCAAACGCATCAACAAGACGGTTCTAAATCATTATAAAAAAGGTGATGGACCCATGGGTCCCGCCCCTTCGTGTCTGCTGTTCAACATTCAGCAATAAAAAAATAAAAATGAAAAAGATTCTATTCATAGCATTTAGTGTCCTTACACTTCATTCGGTTCGTGCCCAGGAACCTTCAGATGCATTACGTTATTCATGGTATGTACCAGGTGCTTCTGCCCGCATCAAAGCAGTTGGTGGTGCCATGGGATCATTGGGTGGTGATATGACTGCAACTTTTGTAAACCCGGCAGGTCTTGCATTTTATAAAACCGGTGATTTCATGATCAGTCCTGCCTACCAGTTTGGAAAAATGAAAACCAATTATCTTGGTTTTGATTCAGCAAGCAAGACGAATAAATTCACATGGGGTACAACAGGTTTTGTAATTGGCGATGGAAACAATTCTAAAAGTAACGTTAGAAATTCCGCACTGAGTATTGTTTACAACCGTACTGCTGATTTTAACAGTCATGTTGTTTACAAGGGAAAAAATACTGAAAGTTCATATTCACAGAAATACCTCGAAGAAATTAAAAGGGATAATGTAAAGGATGGGAATACGCTTACTTCTGCTTATCCCTTCGGTTCTTCACTTGCCTTTAATACCTTCTGGATTGATACAGTAGGTGGTAGCACCAATGGAAATTTCGAATTCCAGAGCAGGTCTGCAAAGCTTTTATCAACCGGGCTGCTTCAGCAGAATGATGTACAGACAACCGGAGGCATAGACGAATTTGCATTGGGCCTTGCTGTTAATCTGAAAGATAAAATAATGATCGGGGGTTCTTTTGGTGTGCCGGTTCTTCATTATAAAAGAGTTGGAGAATTCATAGAAGCAGACGCCACACGTAATCATTCAAACCAGTTTGAAGAAGCCATTGTTGATGAAGAACTACAGACAAATGGCGTAGGTATGAACCTTCGCATGGGTGTAATTTATAAACCAAAGGAATACTGGAGACTTGGTCTGGCGGTACATTCTCCAACATTGTATACCCTCACTGATAAATACCAGACTTCAGTTACAGCCGACCTGGAAGATGGCAACCTGCTGACAGATTATTCTATTGATTATACTGATGGCAAACCGTCTGAATTCAAATACACTTATGTAACACCTTATAAAGTGATCGGAAGTGTATCATACGTTATCAGGGAAATACAGGATGTAACCAAGCAAAGAGGATTCCTGACTGCTGATGTGGAATATGTGAATTATAAAGCTTCTTCGTTCAGTGCTGATGACGAAGAAAATACTGACCAGGAAACCAAAAATTACCTGAAAACTCTAAATAAGGCAATTGATAATGCTTATAAAGGCGCATTTAATTTCCGCGCAGGTGGTGAATTGAAATTCACTACCCTCATGGTGAGACTCGGAGCAGCTTATTATGGGAATCCTTATAAGGATGTACACGGAGAAAAGGGCAGTAAGCTCAACCTTAGTGGTGGCCTTGGATATCGCAACAAAGGTTTCTTTGCTGATCTCACCTATGTGCACGCCATCAATAAAGATGTAAATTATGCGTACAGGTTGCAGAACAGTCCTTATTCAGGAGCCAACCTGAAAAACAGTGCGGGTAATGTTTTCTTGACTGTTGGTGTAAAAATCTAATGCTAACTACGGGGGCGCTAAGACGCAGAGTTACACTGTGCTCTCCCTTTCACAAACCGGAACTCTACATATACGGGCACCATTGGTGCCCTTTTTCTTGCTAAGAGAAATAAGAGAAAAGGAGTGAAAAAAGATGACTGCTAACTGGTATCCAGATTTCTTCTGGACCATTACGGCAATATTCTTGTTATTAGGAGGGATATGAAGTAAATGTGGAAATAGAAACGCATATTTACACGTTTCTTCTTTTAATCTCTTAAACTTATATTCACGCAGCGTTCATGAGCCGTAAAAACCTGTATGCATTTATTATATCGTTTGTGTTGTTGATGACTGTCATCATTCTCAACCGCCTTGCCTACAGTAAAATGAAAAATTATACAGGCCTGGTTGATCATACACGTGAAGTGATTACAACATTTGAAAGACTTTCCAACGATTTCAAAAGCGCTCAGATTTTTACACCGACTTATAGTGATTCCCTTGTAAATTTTTACCGTCTTTATAAAACAGAAGCGGAAAGCGTCACTGGAGAAGTAGCTTACCTGGAAAAGCTGACGAAGGATAATGCTTCGCAAAAAAGACTCCTTGATACAATTTCCATGTTAATACAGGGACAATTGGGCACCCTGATGCATTATAATATTTCAGAATTAATAAAATCGGGGCAAGGGGACCGGATTGAAAAAATTTATACGATTCATCAGCTTATCAATAAAGGTATCTCGAATGAAAAAATGCTTTTAGAGGAAAGATCACATGATCTCAACCAGTCCACACGGCTTTATAATATCATCACAACCGCATTGGCCATAGCAGCTATTGGTATTATCGTCACAGCTTTTCTTTCCAACCTTCTGATGTCTAAAAGACGCCGATGGCTTGAAGGTTTCCTTGAATCCATACTGAACACCTCGCAGAATGGAGTCGTTAATTACAAGGCAATTCGTGATAATGGAAAAATTGTTGATTTCAGGCTGGAGTTTATGAACAAGGCCATTGATTATCTCCTGGGGATACGGTCGGATGATGTACTTGGAAAGAAGCTTTCTGAATTTCCATCTTATGTGAGAGAATCCGGACTGATGGAAAAATATGTTGAAGTGGTTGAAAGCGGAAAGCCTTCACAGTTTGAGACCTTATACCAGCGTGGCAATATTAAAAGATGGCTGCTTGTAAACCTTGCAAGACTCAATGATGGTGTCACTGCATCCTTTCATGATATATCACAGCTGAAACACTATGAAGAAGAACTGAAAGAAAATATCAATGACCTTGAACGTTCCAATACCGAGTTAGAACAATATGCGTATGTAGCGAGTCATGATCTCCAGGAGCCGCTTCGCAAGATCCGTTCGTTCGGAAGCTTTCTGCAGGATACACAATCTTCCCGTCTTGATGAAAGGGGCAAACAGCAACTGGAAAAAATGATGAATGCTGCCGAACGGATGTCGGTGCTCATTAAAGATATTCTCACATTTTCAAGCCTGAAGAAACAGGGCACCATGGAACCTACCGACCTGAATGCAGTACTGAAATCAGTGACGCAGGATCTAGACCTCCTGATTACACAGAAGCAGGCAGTGATCCGCGCCGAGCCTTTACCGGTGATTGAAGCCATTCCCTTACAGATGACGCAACTGTTTTACAACATGATCAACAATTCACTGAAGTTCTCGAGTGATGAAAGGCCTTTGCAGATTCATATCTTCAGCAGGAAAGTAGATCCGAAAGAAAAGATTCCCGGCCTTCAACCACAGTTACGTTATTATGAAATCATTTTTAACGACAACGGAATCGGTTTCAGCCAGGAATATTCTGAACAGATATTCGGACTATTCAAGCGGCTGAATGACAAACAGTTTTATCCAGGTTCAGGTATCGGGCTTGCTCTATGTAAAAAGGTAGTTGAAAATCACCGTGGTGAAATCATCGCGCAGGGAAAGGAGAACGAGGGTGCATCTTTCCTTGTTTATCTTCCGGAAAGACAATCCTGATGTCAACTACGGAGACAAAGATTCCCGGAGATACAGAGACGGAATTAGATTTTTAATTTAGTTGTGAGATATTGAAGAACCTGATCTGTATCAGGTGGCAACCATCGATAGTCCTTGTCTTTCCTGAACCATGTCATTTGTCTTTTAGCGTATTGCCTCGTGTTTTTTTTGATTTCTTCAATTGCAATTGGTAAAGTGATTTCATCATTGAAGTAAGAAAATAGTTCTTTGTATCCAACCGTTTGTAAAGCCTTCAGATGTTGATAAGAAAGAAGTGATTTTACTTCATCTGTCAAACCCTGCTTCATCATCATTGCTACCCTTTCATTGATATTAAAATGCAATTGTTCTTTAGGCAGATGCAACCCGATTTTTAAAATGCTGAAATCGCGGTTTTTTGCTTTGTTCGTCCGAAATGACATTACGGATTGCCCGGTAAACTGAATGACTTCGAGGGCCCGCAAAAGCCGATGTGGATTTTTAATTTCTCCTTCAGAATAAAATTGCGGATCAGTTTTTTCAACTTCCGATTGCAGCCACGATAAACCATTCTGTTTGTAGGAATCGTTTAGCTGCTGCCGGATATGATCAGGCACCTGGGGTATTACATCCAGGCCTTCTGTAAATGCCTTGATGTACAAACCTGTTCCGCCTGTGATGATCACTACATCTTTTGTGTTGAATAATTTCCTGGTTTTCTCCAGGGCACATGATTCAAATGTTGCAGCTGTTACTTCTTGATGAATGGAATGAGATGCAATAAAATGATGGGTAATTTCTGATAACTGTTCGGGAGTAGGACGTGCAACGCCAATGTTTAATTCTTTGTAGCATTGGCGGCTATCAGCTGAAATAATTTCTGTTTTGAATTTTTGTGCGAGCCCAATGCTCACTGAAGTTTTTCCAACTGCCGTAGGCCCGGCAATAATGATAACTGTTTTATATGGTGACAATGAAATATACTTTGTGCTCCTTAATGCCTTTGTGTCTTAGTGGCTTCCCTTGATAATTGAAAATTGAATATTGAGAATGAGAATTATAATTCTTCAGAACTTTCACTTCCTGCATCTCCTCCACCAGTATCTTCTCCGCTGGCTTCCTCTCCCTCCATACCAAAACCTTCAGCATTCTGCGACAGGTCGTACTTCTCTTCGACGTCTGCAAATCTTTCACCCAACAAACTCTTTGTTCCATACTGGCTGGGTGCAATTCCCTCTTTGCGCACCATCGCCGGGTATGTAAACTTTGGATTTTCTTCTTTCGTTACATTGATCAGTTCAACCAGGAAGGACCAGTTCTTGTTGAAATCATAATGGTAGATAAACTTCTGATTGGGATCCTTAATCTCTGAGCCGATCGTGGTATCCTTCATCAGCAAGGGTGCAGCCTTATATGACTTATCGTACTGCTCAAGCGAAATTTCTCTTCCCCTCTGCCAGTTGTCATTACTCCTGTAAAAAGTTGCCTGGTGCTTATTGTCGAATTCAAAGGCTTTTAAAATGGCCTCATGAAAGTTGAAAAAATTTTGTTTGTGCATGATCGCGATATCACGGTAAACACTATCATCCTCCTCCAGATAAACCCTGAATTTCAATATTGCCATGTGTGCCTGTTCAAAATAATTTAAACGTCAAATATAAATAAAACCCGCTAGAGGAGCGCCTTTAGTCCATTTTCACGGCCCTTCTCCAGCATATATTGATACGCTGCATCGTAGTTGTTTGGAATGGCGCCATCCAGTATCGCTTCGCGGATGGCATCCTTGATAATTCCAACCGGTTTAGAGGGCGGGATGCCAAAAGTTTTCATGATCACCTCACCTGAAACAGGTGGTTGCCAGTTCCTCAGATGATCTTTCTCCTCTACTTCCCGGCATCGGTCGCGCACCATTTCAAAATTGCTGAGGTAACGCTTAACCTTGCTTTTGTTTTTCGAGGTAATATCACTTTCACAAAGCTTCATCAGGTCATCAATATACTCACCTGCATCAAAAAGTAACCGGCGAATGGCTGAGTCCGTAATATTTTCTTTTGTCAGACTGATAGGTCTTAAATGAAGTTCAACGAGTTTTCTTACATATTTCATGGGTTCACCAAGAGGCAGCTTCAGCTGGTTGAATATTTTCGGTACCATGCGGCCACCTACTACTTCATGCCCGTGAAATGTCCATCCATG
This sequence comes from Flavisolibacter sp., assembly GCA_045805105.1. Lineage (GTDB taxonomy): Bacteria > Bacteroidota > Bacteroidia > Chitinophagales > Chitinophagaceae > Flavisolibacter. Next base: position 9,940 of record JBJMLW010000347.1, read on the forward strand.
ACCTTCCTCAAATCTTTTGGTTGCGGGCTTGGCAATATCGTGCAAAACCGCTGCCCACCGGAGCCAGATATTATCCGAACGTTCGGCCACATTATCCATTACCTGTAGGGTGTGAAAAAAATTATCCTTGTGGCCTTGACCATCAATATATTCCGCACCGGCAAGGTCTATCATCTGTGGAAAAATGCGATGGAGAAGCCCGGTTTCATAAAGAATTCTGAAACCAATGGAAGGCTTACGTGTCAGCAGTATTTTGTTCAGTTCATCTGTGATTCGTTCCTGTGTGATGATGCTGATCCGGTCAGCGTTTTCTTTAATGGCGTGAAGGGTTTCAGGATAAATATCAAATTCAAGTTGCGTTGCGAATCTAACAGCACGCATCATGCGCAGCGGATCATCACTGAATGTTGCAAAAGGTGCCATCGGCGTGCGGATCAATCGGAGTTTCATATCATCCATTCCATTAAACGGATCGGTGAGCGCACCAAAGTCTTCCTCATTTAAACTGATCGCCATTGTATTTATGGTGAAGTCACGCCTGTTCTGATCGTCTGTGATCGTACCGGGTTGAACTTCCGGATTGCGTGAATGCTGCATGTAACTTTCCTTGCGCGCGCCTACAAATTCAAGATCAAAACCATCAGGAAGCCTGAATTGTGCTGTACCAAAAGTTTTAAAATAATTCACCTTCGGATGTGGCTTTATTTTTTTTGATACAATTTCTGCAAGACGAAGGGCATCTCCCACACAAACAAAATCTGCATCTTTCGTGGGCCTTTCAAGAATTTTATCACGAACAAAACCACCAACTAGGTAACAGGGAAAGCCCAGTTCCTTTGCAGCTTCCGCTACTTTTTTGAATATGACCTGTTCAGATTTTGTAAGTGGGATGTCCATCATGACAAAGATGCGTTTGAAAATTGAATTTCCGGAACGTTGCATGTAACGATAAACGGCTTAGTACATTATTTATGTATTGGGAACGGGATATGCCTGGCGGGTTTTTTCTTTGTATTTCTGTTGTTTTTCACAATGTTTTGCTATGCTGATAAAATATTTTTGTTATTGGTATACCTTATACTATTCCACTGCACAACAAGAATAATCAGCTGAACAACCTGGCTGTGGTTGGTGTAAGGAGACAAGTCTCTTAATGGGATTCATGTGCCTTATTCCTTAAACGGCAAGTACGGTGGTGGTGGCGGGGGAGGGAGGGCCCAGCAAAGGGTCGGCCCGAAGAAGAATCGTAAGAATTTAAAAATATGCAGGTTGATATTTTTATCTCAACTCCTATGATGCCCAAACAGCTTGATTCAATTCCAACCCATTCCTTTCCCACACCTCAATCCTCCGCACATTTACACACTCCTTACCCTATAATTATATTATCAAATTCATTATTCCACATACCTTTTATTCTTTGTTGCTCCCTTAATTTTGTCCAGCATCCATGCAATACATATGAAAAATTTAATTATCCTTTTTTTACTTATTCCTACCCTCTGTGTTTCGCAACTGCCCTCCTATCCTATTGTCCTTGAATCTTTTTTTAGTTCCTATAGTTTTCACGCTGCTGACCCGGTGCTTGCTCTCAACTTCGCAAAGAAAAAAGATGGTTGGTATGTCCAGGTGATTAACAGGATCACAGAAAAAGTTCAGGAAGAGCAATTATTCTGGTCACTAAATGATTCATCATTTCATGTGATCAACGGAATGCAAGGTGGACTGCCGAAAGAAGAATCTGAAAAAGAAACAGAGCAGTTCATCAATGGAGCATCCCTGTATAGTTTTTATGGATATGAAAGATGCCGCTATTATGGTTATGACACATGGGCTGTGGATATGATCCGTGATTTTGGTGGACGTGATCCAAGGTCATGTTCCGATACATTACTTGAAGGATTGGCACGGGCATATTCTGCACATTCGGGTCACTTCCTGTGGTACCAGCAGGGAGGGTATCAAAACCAGGATGCATCACTGCAGAAAAAACTTCTGCCACTGGAAAAACCATCACCAAGAAGAATTGATAGCGTTGTTATAAACATCAATAAAGCCGTTGGCATTTTTAAAATCCTTGCTGAAAGAAATCTGCAGTATGAAACCGTTATCGGCAATTCGGGAATGAAGGTGTTCAATGAACTCATGAACGGGTATATGCAGATGATGATGACAGGTTATGAAGAAAAAGCTCAGCTTTTTATCCGGGCCATATTACCTAACCGTTCCATTACGCAGCTGGCAAAAAATTATCTTGCCGGTTGTCCGCCACATGCAATACTTTTTACATTCGGCGACAATGACACCTATCCCCTTTGGTATGTACAGCAACATGAACAATTCAGGAAAGATGTTACGGTTCTTAATACCAATCTTCTTGGTTTTGCACCTTACGTGAATATGATCAGGAGGAAAGGCCTGGTACGCTTCAGAACCGGACCGGAATATTATGGTGATTCAGCGTTTATTTATTTTACAGCAAAAGAAGGCAATAATAACAGTGTACTGGATGCAGAAAATTTTCTTGAAATTTTGCTTGAAAAAAAATTTCCGCGATCACAAGGCGACCAGTTCTTTTCCTTATATCCTTCAAAAAATATCACGATAAATGTTGACAGGGACAAATTCAGTAGCATGAGTCACCAGCCAGGGCTCAAAACATCAATGCAATTGCAACTGGGAGATTATTTTACGAGCGACCAGTTTCTTACATTGGATATCATCCTGACAAATCTTTATTCAAGACCCATACTATTTACCGGCAATCCGCATTTGTATCAG
>JBJMLW010000348.1:0-3258 GCA_045805105.1 Flavisolibacter sp.
ACATCAGGCCTTCGTTCGTAATATAATTTATAAACCAGCTGATCTCATCAACGTGGGCTTCAATAACCACTTTGAATGGATTGGAGGGATTCACCACACCTACTGCCGTTCCATATGGATCTGTAAACACTTCATCAACATAAGGTCTTATATATTCCAGCCATAGTTTCTGTCCCGTATATTCAAAACCAACGGGAGAAGGAGTATTGATATAGTTCCTGAAGAAATTGAAAGATTTTTCTGTTAAGATTGAATTGTTTTTCCGTACTGCTGCTTTTGCCATGCTTGAAATTATCGGGCAAATTTAAATAAAAGAAGCAAAGGTGCAGACAACATCATCAATCCATCCAATACAAAATAGTAGAGGTAGTCCGAAAAATTTCTTTTTGATGGATAATACAATAATGCCACAATAATACCAGGAATAAAAAGTGCTGTGATCGTTAAAACGTCAAATGTAAAGAACAGGTAGGCAAGGGTAATGTCAAAAATTGCAATAGACACCCAGAAAATGCGGTCAATTCCTTTTTCATCAAGTAAGGTAATTAAACTACGTATGCCATCGCGCCGGTCTTCTTCCACATCACGGTAGTCAAAAATGATACAGATGGCATAAATTAAAAATGTGCGGTTAATTACATAAACAATTTGAGCCGGATCAATAGTTTTTAAGTTAATCACCAATGGAAACAGTGCAGTAACATGAGCCCATGCAAATGCTAGGAAAATAGTTTTTCCCAATGCAATTTTTTTCAGTTTGGCAAAAAAAGGGTGTGGGATTTTAGGTGCTGAGTATAAAAAAGTAAGGAACCCGGTTATGCCGATCCAAAACCAGTGTTCAATCAGCTTCAGTGAAAAAATAACCGAACCAATGATTCCAACAATGTAAAAAATCAGGTGAACCGTTTTCATCGACACGTGCCACCGGAGTTTTACAGAAGTGTGCTGCACGGGTGGCGTAAGGAACCAGTGAAAATTATAACTGCAAATGGTGCCAAAGAAAACAAAACCTGCCAGAGAAAAAGACATCGGTATATTGAATAGGAAGCACGTCTGGTAAACCATCAGTACTGCGCAGAAGGCTATAAACAGGCTGCTGAAAACAAAAAAATCGAAGATTACTTTCAGTAACCGGATAGTTAAGGCTTTTTAAGTGTGATTCTATCTGTCTCTACGTATTCACTGCGGTTTCCTGCTTTATCTTTTACAATAATGCCGATAACAAGGTCGCGGTCGTTAAGCTCTGTATTTTGAAGCAGATATGTGGGAGACCTGTCTTCACCATAGGAAAACAGCAGCTGAACTTCTATCTGGTCATGTTCCGGGAAACCAAAATTATCGAGGTTGTATTTCAGGAAGCTGTCCTGTTTTACCATGGTTGCACCGTTAAAATATTTCCTGTAAAAAGTAATGGTATCCTTCAGATCACCTTCCTTATCCCTGATGATCGCGCGTAGAGAAAAAGTTTCCTTGTTATGGACAACATTGGGTCCGAATGATTTTATTTCTATCTGGGGTACTGTTTTGAATTTATCTTTGCTGCAGGCAAAAAGCGCGGAGACTACAAACAATAAAACTGCTATTTTTTTCATATTACAGGTGATCAAATTTACTAGATGCGTGTGGAAATACCTAAAAGTAATACCCTTGAGCAGCAGGTATTTAACATACATAACGAAAATGACTTCTCATCCATTGCCCTTGAAGTATATCAATTTCAATTTTCTTTTAATCCCATTTACCAGTCGTATTGCGAGGCAGTTGGCAGAACACCCGCGGAGGTTCATCATGTCAATGACATTCCTTTTCTTCCAATTAGTTTTTTCAAAACCCACCGGGTCACTACCACTTCCTTTGAACCCGAATTGATTTTTAAAAGCAGTGGCACCACCGCATCTGCAACCAGTTCACATTACATAAAGTCATCAGGTCTTTACCGGGAAAGTTTCACCCGCTGTTTTGAACTTTTTTATGGAAGACCTGAAGATCTCTGCATTATCGGCCTGCTGCCTTCCTACCTCGAGCAGGGAAATTCTTCTCTTATTTATATGGTGGATCACCTGATCAGGCGATCTGTTGATCCGGCGAGTGGTTTTTACCTTAATGACTTCAAAGGTCTTTCACATAAACTTCAATCGCTGGAAGCAGCCGGCCGTAAAACACTTCTGATTGGGGTTACCTATGCACTCCTGGATTTTGCATCGGCCTTTCCATGCCGGTTGCAAAACACGATAGTGATGGAAACCGGGGGCATGAAGGGGAGGAAGCGTGAAATGGTAAAAAAAGAAATGTATGCAGACCTGAAAGAATCCTTTGGTTTAAATGAAATTCATGGAGAATATGGAATGACGGAGCTCCTTTCACAGGCTTATGGTAAGGAAGGACAATATCTTACGCCACCATGGATGCGAATCCTGCTCCGCGATGAAACCGATCCTTTCCTGGTTTATCCCGTGGAGAAAAATACCTCCGGCGGTATCAACATTATTGACCTGGCAAACCTGTATTCCTGCAGCTTTATTGCAACCGGCGATGTAGGTAAGCGGGAAGAGCACCACATTGAAGTGATGGGCAGGCTGGATCATAGCGACATAAGAGGCTGCAGTTTACTTACAACCTGATGCATGGTTACATTCTTAATTTGTAGATTTACCAATAAGGGTGTGGCAACCTGCGGTTGCCGTTTACGTATTCATTATTAATCAATCCGGATTGGAACTTCTGCAAGATATTATTACAGGCTGCGTACAGAATAACCAGAGGGATCAGCGTTGCCTTTATGAAAGGTATTATGGTTATTGCCTGAAGACTGTTTTCCGGTACATCTACCGGTATGATAAAGCAGTGGATGTAGTGAATGACGGTTTTGTCAAGGTATTTCGCAACTTTTCGAAATTTGAATTCAGGGATACGGAGAATCTTGAAATGATTCTCATGGGGTGGATGCGCATGATCATGATCAATACTGCTATTGACCAGCTGAGAAAAAATAATTTCCTACCTGAAATCGGCGTGATTTCAGAATCAGTGTGGCAGCATGAAGACAAAAGCCAGAGCTCCGACCAGACACTCATGTATAAGGAGCTGGTAAAAGAAATTAAAAAGCTGCCCCCTTCTTACCGCACTGTATTCAACCTTTATGTAATTGATGGTTTCACACACCAGGAAATTGCCAACCAATTGGGTATTTCAGTAGGTACATCAAAATCAAATTTATCAAAGGCCAGGGTTCTGTTACAGAAAATTATTAAAACCAAC
>JBJMLW010000349.1:0-2720 GCA_045805105.1 Flavisolibacter sp.
TACAATTTTCTACAAATATTCAACCGCTACGCGGTTTTTATCACGCCTGACTGGGAGTTACTTTCAAAAGTTCAACCTTATTATAACCGCGTAGCGGTTGAATATTTGTAGCCTTGAGATTATTAAGGCGTAAACGACCACGTAGTGGTCGGAATCATGCGGATACAATTTTCTACTAATATTCAACCGCTACGCGGTTGAGTTTTATCATCCGGCTTTGAACTCCTGATCTCAATGCTCACAGCCGAAGCTATATTTACAAACTGTGAATAGCCTGGGAATTCTTTTGCTTTCATTGAAGTAGCCCTCAAGGAATCTTTCAACTTTTCACCCGGAAGCATTCACGGCGGTTTCTTAATATCGGGAAATAAATAAAGGCTTCCCGATATCAGGAAGCCCTATTAAATGATCTTATCTAAATAGGAAAAACAATTTGAATTTACTCCGCTTATTCTGTTGCAATTCGAAGGCGCACACCAAGGCTCGCATAAGTGTGGCTGTCAAACACAAAGAATGATTTGACTTCAGCATCCCAATCCATTGTACTCATACTAAACTGATGGTCATATCCGCCTTCGGCTTTTAATGACAATTTAGAATTCAGATTGAAAATACAACCGAGACCACCATTCAGTCCTATTGAAAGTGTTTGCTCTGAAGTCTGTCTCTTCGGATATCCGTATGGGTCAGGCGAAACTTCTTCATATTTAAATCCACTTGATATCAGTATGTTAAGCCCGGCATTTACATACGGTTGCACAGGGCGTTTTTGATCTGCTTTATTTTTAAGCAAATGATAACCATAATTCAAGCCATATACGATGGTAGCTTTTGAATGGCCGCTTACTTTAATCGGCGCTTCATTCTCATCAACCGTTGTGTAGGAATACTGATGTGAAGGAATGTACTGGATGTTCCAGGACTTAAACAGTTGTTTTCCATCACGGTCTCTTCCAAAAGCCAGTTTATAGCCGATCGGACTTCCATTTCCTTTTCCCATCATATATATCTGGGAACCTAACTCATAGGTACGGCCTTCTTTTTCAAAAAAGCTTGCTTTTTTATACTGCGCAAACAGGTTGAATGATAAAAATAAAACAGTGATAGTCAGGAGTAGTTTTTTCATGTTGATATGTTTATTGTTTTGGTACTAAAAGAATGTATTTGAATGAACTGTTGTAAGCCGCGTCGAGAACATCCGTCATGTCCTTCCATTTGTCTTTTGAAATATTTTTCTGCTTGTAGATTTTAGAGATTTCCATGATAATAAAACCGTTTTCCTCTTTCGCAGAAATTGCAAAAGATCCTGTTTCATTTTCCACGGAATTATTAATTTCTGACAGGCCCTCTGCGGTGTATCCTTCAGGAATTTTAAAATTCATTGCCCATTTGAAGGTTTTCGGAAAACGCACATCAATATCATTTCTTCGCTCTCTTTCTTCACTCTTGATTTGCAATTGCGGTCCCATGAGTCCTGCAAGATTGATCAGGTATTTATTCCCCGCTCTTCTTACAAAGCCTGGCAATTCAAAACCTTCTTTGATCACCAGCGCATTTTGTTTCTGGGTTCTTCCGTCACTCACCACTTCAAAATGTATGTTATTGACCCGCTGCCTGAACTCCGACTGCAGGGATTGTTTAACGAATTCTTCTTTTTGCCTGGTGAAATCACTTTTCAATGTTGACACAGAGCTATTATAGTCTGCCACCTGCTTTCCTTTCATATTGTCAGTGGGCGGATTGCCACCGTAATTCCTATAGTCATCAAACATATAAGGTGTATACTTCAGGGCATCAGAAATCGCTTTTGTTTTTTGGAGACCCGTATAAGAAGAAGTTCTAACTACCATCAGGCCTTTCATATCGGCTGAAAGCTGCACTTTCATAGACATATCACCTCCATTTTCACTCGCGGTTGTGCCGGGAAGTGTAAATGATTTTATTTTCGGACTCGTAGCTTTTTTCTCAGGCGGATAAATAATATAAGCTTCGTTATTCAACAGGCTTTCCACCATTTCTCCGGGATTGGAAAAATCCGTGGGGTTGAAATAAAGTTTATCACCCACTTTGATGACATACCTGATCTCTTCATCGAATAAGACTTCTTTTAAGTTGCCAATGTTATTGCCGATCGTGATGACGATTTCAGATTTAATATCGCGCTGATAGAGAAGTGATCCGAAGATGTATGCAAAAATTTTATCAGCCAGGTATTTATCACTGAATACAACTCTATGTCGCAGATAGTAATAAGCACGGTCAATGTATTGTGTTTCCGTCCAGCTCTTGGCTCCCAGTTTTGCAAGATCAGAGTAAGACTGGTCAATAACCTGCTGCACTGTCAAATAAGAGGCGAAATAAGTATCTCCCACTCTCTCATAATCTTCCCAGGCTTTCCGTGCAAGTTCGTCGCTGGTGAAGCCCGTTTTCAATTCACCTTTTTCACCAATAAGCGCACCCTTTGCCTGGTCATTATTTGAATAGATCACCTGGAACTTCACAGCCGGATATTGAAGAAGAGGACTGATAAAATTCACATCCTTTTCTGTTTCCCGGTTATTGTCTACAAAGACATAACGGTAGAACCCTTTTTCAACTGCTTCTTTTTTGGTAAAATTTGGAGCACCATTCAACGACAGCGATTTAAAGAAAGACTTATCATCTGTTTCAATGATGATCTCATTATGCATCACAGGGTATCCCTTGCTGCAAACTTCATA
>JBJMLW010000350.1:0-5778 GCA_045805105.1 Flavisolibacter sp.
CCTTCAGTGGGAACAGGGCTGTACACATAAATAATGATCTCTGTACGTGGATTGATCGATTTGATTTCTTTGATAAAGGCGATGTCCTGGTCAATCTGTTTCATCACCTGGTCCGCTGTATCGGCAGGCGTACCGAGAACGAAAGAGTATTCAGGAATAATATCAAATTTCGCCATGCGCGCTGCAAAGCTCCGGATCTGTGCTGCCGTTTGTGTACCGCCTTTATCCATTTTTTTCAAGATCTCATCGTTGCCTGTCTCCGCACCAAAAAAGATCATCTTGCAACCGGATGCGCGCATCAGCGCCAGTGTGTCATCTGAATATTTGTTGATCGTGTCTATTCTACCCTCACCCCACCAAACCATATTCTCTTTCATGATCAATTTGGAAAATTCAACTGTTCTTTTTTCAGAAACGAAAAAATTATTATCATGAAATTCAATCGCATTTCCACCATGATGCTCTTTCAGGTATTTAATGTCTTTGTAAATGCCTGCTGCTGATTTTCCTTTCCATCTTGCATTGTAGATGGGCACCACGGCACAAAAAGAACAGGTAAAGGGACAACCAAAACTCGAATGATAAGCAATGGTTTTTGTACCCAGATAGGTTTTCCCCAGGTATTTCTTTAAAGGATAAAACCGGTTGAGCTTTTCATACGGCAACTCCGGCAATGCATCCATATCGTACAGTTCATCCTTTCTTGTTTTGATGATCTCATTTTCTCTTTTATAGATCAGATTTGGAATCAGATCATATGGCTCGCCTGTTTCCAGGGCTTTGATGAGGGCGGGAAAACTCTTGTCGCCCGGACCATTCATCACATAATCGACATAACCTGAATTCAACACTACTTTGAACTGGTTAGACGCAAAATATCCACCCCAGATGATATCAATTTCAGGGAATTCCTCGCGGATTTTTTTCGAAATGGGAATTGCCTGTTTTAGCTGTGGGCCCGGCATGGAGCTGCAACCAAAATATTTAAACCCACCCTGCCGCAGGTAATAAAATATCTTTTCAGCAGGATCTGATTCCATATTTCCATCGACAATGACATATTCAAATGCGCCTTCAATCGACGCTGCAATGCTTAAAATGGAATTTGGAATGCGTGGTTTATAATTGGCGCTTCTAGGATTAAACAGGAGGATTTTCGGCATTGAAGAAATGATGAGTCGTAAATATAATACGTCTATCGCAGTAGATAGTTGCTTTGAAGGCCTTTTTTATACCGCCAGGTAGCATAAGTATTGTGAATATGGACAAGCGTATCATCCTCCGGTGTCAATTCCCTGCTGTACTTGATCCTGAACAATAAGACTTTGTGAATGCCTTCGATGAAACCTTCCTCCAGTTCCAGTTCTTTATAAGAAACGAGATCTTTTGGTAAGGGCAGGTTAAAATTTTCTGAAACATCATCACTAAAACCAAATGCAGATTTTTCTTTCAGTGGCTGCATGTGATTTTTCCCCATCGCATACACCATTTTATATGCAGAGGCATCCATATCCGATAAGACAATTTTCTTCGCAGATTCTACCTGTTTACAGGCATTTCCTTCATGTCTTAACGATCCAACATAATAGTTCTGCTTCACCTGTCCATGGAGATCAGTGGGAAACAGGTTGTACAGGCCGTTCTGGCCAACAGTGATCAACGATATTTTCCTGGGAATGGAATAAGCTATCTGAACTTGTTTGTAAAGGTTATTCTCCAGGTATACATTCCCTGGTTTGCGCTGGTAGAGATGGTTATTGAGCTGCACTATTTTCTGATGAACCGGCGACATGAAGCGATGAGATCCATGCAGCCCCTTGTAAAAAATTATTTTACCATCTTCAGTCATTAACTCACGCATTCTTTTCATACGCAAAACGGCAACTACTTCCTTCCTGTTGAACATCGAACCGATCTCTAAAATTTTTTCGCTGAATGCAATATCTATGAGATCGTTGTCTTCGTTAATTACTGTGCTCTCAGCCAGGGCGAAAACCAGGGGACTGTATCCAACAAAACAGTGCTGCTTTGTAATATCTTTAAGCACTTGCCCTGCATTTACGAGGTAAGCATGAAGTGGTTGCTGAAAAGGCTCTTTGGCCATGCATAGATATTCCTGTTTATAGTGAAGGCCATTGAGGCGATCCAATATTTTTTTTACCAGCTTCATATTTTTACAAACTTAAACATAGCGGTGAGTTTTAACTATGAGCCAAATGGCAGTGGCACAGTTTGAATGAGTTTATTCGCTTCACTCGTATAGACCTCGCGAGCCGTAAATCAAAAACATGATCAGAAAATACAGCGGTAAAATGGGTTCAGTTTTCTTGTACCTTTTTTTCTTTTTATGCCTTTTGCCAATAGGCTTCCATATCTATAAACACCCGGATTACAATTTTGATATGCTGGGTTACATGGCCCTGGTGGTTAGAATGGATCAAACAACAGCCGTCGACCAGGTCCATAATATTACTTATTCGAATGCGAAGCAAAATATTCCTGAGGAAGAATATAAAAAGTTAACCACCACACCTCCATTCCGGCAAAAATTTGCATCAGATCCTGTTGAATTTCAAAAACTCCTTCCCATCTATATTGTAAAACCACTTTACCTGTGGATGTGTTATTTGTTTTATAAGGCAGGAGCTTCATTGACCATAGCCACAGTGCTCCCTTCTCTTCTATCCTTTTTTCTAATTGGCATATTTCTCTTTCACTGGTTAAAAAAATACCTGCAGCCTGTTGTTGCTTTTTTGGGAGCCTTACTGATTATGTATTCTTCATTTGTGACAAATGTGGCAAGGCTTTCAACACCTGATTGCCTGTCGGCCTTTTTTTTGTTTGTTGCTGCATATTACGTACTTGAACGGCGACATATGATCCTGATGTTCCTGTTTTTTTTATTGTCCATTCTTACGCGGGTAGACAACCTGATCATCTGTTTCTTCGTTATTTCATTTCTCAGTTTTGATAAAAAATTGAGGCTGCTGTATAAAAAACAATATTTCTTCATGCTGCTGGTCCTGGTCATTACATACCTGTGTATTATGTTACAGGTGCGGCAATTTGGCTGGAGTATATTTTATTATTCACAATATGCCAGGCATATCGACTTCTCAAAAGATTTCAAACAGGCAGTTAGCTCTTCTTCCTATATTTCGCTGGTCTATTCAAAGCTTGTGACAGCGGTGACAGCCTTTAACTTTAGTTTTTTTATGTTCATTGCAATGCTTATTATGGGTTATCCTTTGCGTCGTTTTAAAAATTTCACCTTTGACCAGTTGTTTCTACTGCTAATGGTAGCAACTATTTTATTCCGCTTCCTGCTGTTGCCAGATCTTTCTGACCGGTTCTATCTCGGATTCTATCTCATCATTATCATTTTGCTCGTACGACGGGTGGTATTCCAGACCGCAAACGCCAACAATGAAAATCATTAATACGAGCTACGTCAAAACGCCGGAATACCATGACCCTCACAAATGGCTAAAAAGGATCAGTTTTTATACGGGCATGCTCGAGGCCCTCGCTAAAAAACACGAAGTCGTCAGTATACAGCGTATCAGCTATGAGGGGAGGGTTGAACAAAACGGTGTCGACTATCATTTTATTTATCTTAAAAACAAAACAGCCTTATTCCCTTTTCGCCTGCATAGTATTATAAAGAAATACAGGCCGGACATTGTCCTGGTAAATGGTTTCGTTTTCCCTCTTCAGATCATCCAACTAAGATTAACCGTGGGCAGAAAAGTAAAGATCATTGTGCAGAATCATGCGGAGAAACCGTCAACGGGAATTAAAAAAATCTTTCAAAAGCTGGCAGACCATGTGATCCAGCGTTATCTTTTTACTTCTCATGAAATGGGAATGGAATGGGTAAAAAAAGGAATAATTGCAGATGAGAAAAAGTTAGTAGAAGTAATGGAAGCTTCTTCCAGTTTTCATGTTAAGGATAAAGAAGCTGCGATCGCAAAAACAAAAGTGAATGGTAATCCGGTGTTTTTATGGGTAGGCAGACTGAATGACAACAAAGATCCGCTGACGGTATTAAGAGCTTTCTTAAATTTTTCCAGGCATACTCCCAATGCTAAACTCTACATGATATATCATACTTCGGAGTTGTTGCCAGATATAAAAGCGTTCCTTGGGGCCGGCGAAAATGCTATTCAACTGATTGGCGAACTTCCTCATAATGATTTGGAAGACTGGTATAATGCTTCAGACTTTATCGTTTCAGGTTCACACTATGAAGGAAGTGGAGTAGCAGTTTGCGAAGCGATGTCCTGTGGGTGCATACCGATCGTAACCGACATTGCATCCTTCCGGAAAATGACCGGAGGCTGTGGTATATTGTATCCTGCAGGTGACGATGAAGCTTTATTGAATGCCTTAATGAGCACGAAGCAATTGAATGTCGATAAACTACGAGCCAAAGTGTTAGAACAATTTAAACAGGAACTATCGTTTGAAGCCATTGCTGAAAAGATAAACCGGGTCATCAGTTAATCATATCTAAATGCTCCTCTCTTCTCAAAATCGGAAAGTAAGCATTATCATACCGACATACAATCGGGCTGGTTACATTATTGAAACTGTTGAAAGCATCCGCAGGCAAACGTATACCAACTGGGAACTGATCATTGTAGATGATGGCTCCGAAGACAATACAGACGAACTTGTAGCCGCGCTAAAAGATGAAAGAATACAATTTCATAAAGCCGGAAGAATAGGCATTAACGGCAAAATAAAAAACATAGGATTAAAAATAGCCGGCGGCGACTTCATTGCTTTTAACGATTCCGATGATCTCTGGTCAGAAACAAAACTTGAAAAACAACTGGCAGCATTAGATGAATATCCGGAAGCAGGATTTTCTCTTACCGGCGGATACAATTTCAGAAAATTGCAAGAACCTCTTGAATATTTTTACAAACAACAGAATGGAATCAATTACGGAAATATTCTAGTTCCATTGTTCCGATCCGAAGTTTCCGCGTTAACTCCTAGTTTATTGTTCAGACGAAAATGTCTCGACATAGCTGGATATTTCAATGAGAATGAAACTTTTTCCGATTCAGAATTTATTCTTAGCCTTGCTACTCATTTCAAAGCGGTTGTGTTATATGAGCCCCTTTTTTTTCGGCGAATCCATTCCGATAATCACAATTCCGAAAACTGGTTAGATGGGTACAAACAAAAAATCATCATCATAGATAAATACAAGAAAGAACAGCTTGTGCCGATGGATATTCTTCGGCAAGCTGCTTTCCACCTGTATGTGAATTTTGGAGAAGATTATCTTAAGCGGAATAATCCTAAAAAAGCCATTGGCAAATTCTTCAGGGCCTGCCTAAATAAACCGTGGAGTATTGTTCCTTTTAAAAAATCAGTGAAAGCAGTATTGCAGCTTTTCAAGTAGTACGGAATAATCGCATCATTTGCCTGACGGTGTCCTCCATATTAAAGCCGCTGACGGGCTCATATGCAGTGGCCATATCCTGTAATATCTTTATAGCTTTTAGTTTCATTTCATCGGGAGATTGCGCAATATACCAATGTCTGATTTCTTTATACATTGGCTTAGAAAAGCTGATCACATGCGCGCCTGCCTTCAAGGCTTCTATGCACACACATCCAAAGCCTTCAAACGAAGACGTGTGTAGAAAAACCCGTGATCGTTTCATTGCATTCAATACCTCAGGATATGACAGCTCGCCTGCCAATTGAATATTCGGGGACAAACCTCGTTGTAAAATCAAATCCTCCAGCAACTTTCTC